>JARFRI010000093.1 GCA_029287335.1 Phycisphaera sp.
CCTTAAACCATGCGTGAGCACCTTCCCAAAATTTTGATCATCGGCCTGCTCATCCTCATCGTCGGCGTGCCAATCCTGTTGCGTCCGGCCAATAGCGCGGAGTCCGATCCCAACGCACCGAATCTGGTGATCTACACGCCGCACAACGAGCAGATCCGCTTCGAGATTCAGATGGCTTTCAACGACTGGCGGGCGTCACAAAATCTTCCCGAGGTCGTCTTCGATTGGCGCACGCCCGGCGGGACCAGCGACATCCGCAAGAGCATCCTAAGCCAGTACATCCAACTCATCGGCTCGAGGAAAAACCTCGACGAGCAGGGCATCGGTGCCGACCTGTTCTTCGGCGGCGGCGAGTACGACCACAACAAAGTTGCCTCGGGTATCGAACTGAAAAACGGTGACGAAAAAACCGTCACCCGCATCGTCATGGACCCGCAGCTCGACCCCGAACTTTTTAAGCAGGCCTTCCCCCAGCCACTCATCGGCGGCGAAAAACTCTACGCCACGTACACCTTTGAAGAAGCCAACCGCGACGGCGACACAGAAGAGATCGAGCTCATCGGCTGGACCGGCATCACGTTGTCGAGCTTCGGCATTGTTTACAACCGCGATGCGCTGAAGCAGCTCGGGCTGGACGAGCCGAAGACATGGTCGGACCTGGGCGACCCGAAACTGCGCGGCTGGGTGGCGCTGGCCGACCCGGGGCACTCTGGTTCGATCTCCGCGACGTTTGAAACGATCCTCAAGCGCGAGGGCTGGACGCAGGGCTGGATCACGCTCCGCAATGCGTTTGGCAACGCGCGGTATTTTGCGACCAGTGCGGACCGTGTGCCTGTCGATGTGTCGCGCGGCGATGCGGCGGTCGTGATGTGTATCGATTTTTATGGCCGGTTCCAGTCCAGTGCGGTCGGCAATGAGCGCGTCGGGTACAGCGACCCGATCGAGGCTGGTCAGAGCATGACCGCGACGACCGCCGACCCGATCACGCTGCTGCGCGGTGCGCCGAGCCCGGAGCTGGCCAGGCAGTTCATCGCTTGGCTGCTGTCGCCCGATGCGCAGTCGCTGTGGCAGCGTTCCAAGGCTGATGGCAGTGACGAGCTGGTTCGGCCCAAGTCGTTCGAGCTCCGCCGACAGCCGCTGCGCATGGACTTGTACAACGAGGCGTCGCAAGCGAGTTGGGTGGATCAGGACCTGAACCCGTACCCGACCGCGGTGCCGTTCCCCGAGGGCACGCCCAGCTATTTCAGCATGGTCGCACCGGTCACCAAGTCGATGGCCAGCGAGATCCATCACGATCTGATCACGGCTTGGCGTGCGCTTAACGATGCGATTGAAACGAACCACCCCAAGGTCGAAGCGATGCGGAGCGCGTTCTACGCGATGCCGCCGGAGCTGACGCTGACCTGGCCGGACGAGGAATTGGCTGAAAATTGGCAAGCGGTCCAGCGTGATGCAAGCCATCCGCGGCACAGCGAGGTCGTCGAGTATCTCGGTGCGTTTGCGGATCAACTTGGGGGGCTTAGTGATCGCAATGATGCGTCCGTCCTGGATGCGAACCGCATCAAGTGGCGGTCCTTCTTCCAAGCGCAGTACCGCGAGGTCGTGCGTTTGTCGCAGGAGTAGCGGCGCGCTTGAACGGGACGCTTCGCGTCACCCGCTAAACGTCTTCTTCCTCGGCGTCTTCATCATCGTTTGAAGATACCGGCGCATCTTCGGGTCTTGCGATGATCGCGGCGCCTTCTTTGGGGGTGATCTGCGCGAGGACGGTGAGCCCGCCGATGACGCGTTGGCCCTCTTTGACTTGCAGGCGTGGGGAGAGGTCTTTGAGGATGTAGAGTTCGGTGGTTGAGCCGAGTTTGATCAGGCCGATGCGTTCGCCGCGTTGGATGACCTGTTCTTCGTGGACATGGCAGACGATGGTGCGGGCGAGCATGCCGGCGATCTGCCGAACCGCCGCCATCTTGTATTGGCGGTTGGGGTGGACGAGCACGAGCAGGTTGCTCTCGTTGTCCTCGGCCGACTCGGGCTTGAGTGTGTTGAGGTGTTCGCCGGGCGTGTGGGTGATCGATTCGACGGAGGTGTGGTACGGGCTGTAGTTGATGTGTACGTCGAGCACACTCATGAAAATCCGGATGCAGACGGCCGGCCCATCGAGCGGGGCAAAGTGCTCGATCTCGTGGATCGAACTGATTCGGCCTTCGGACGGCGCGACCATGACGCCGCGTTGGGTCGGGGTGCGTCGGTCCGGGTCGCGGAAGAACAAGAGCAGTGCAAGCGTGGCGGGCACGATGAGGAATAACAGCCACCACAAATGGATGAGCACCACGGCCACGCTAAGCATGACGCCAACGGCGGTGATGGTGATGCACTCGAGCTTGGCGTGTTTACTGAGCATAAGGGGCGACCTGATCGCGGTCATGGTATCGACCTATGGCCGTGCTGTGGGCCAGCGATGGCAAAGAAAAACCGGCCTGCGAACAAGCCGGTTCATTGGGATGTTATTGAATGACGATCAGCGGGCAGCGGACTTGCCGACGACCATGCCGATGACGCCGAAGATCACACTGATCGCAAGCAGGCCGCCAGCGACGAGGTAGGTCTTCGAGTTTGGACCGATGGGGTCGATGCCTTGGGTGAAGGAGCCTTGGACACCATCGATCGCGGGGATGATGGCGGTGAGCGCCACGATGAGCGCGAGCATCACGCCGAAGAGCATGCCAGCACCGAACCAGCTGCCTGCCGGGTCGCTTGGTTCTTCATAGACCGCCGAGCTGCGCGCTGCACCCGTGGCGGGGGTTGTGGCGGGTGCTTCGCCGGTGAGGTTCTCCAGGCCGGAGGGGCCGGACGTGCCGGTCTCCATCGAGATCTCGCCGTCAAAGACGCCTGAGGAACCGACTGCGGATTCCATCGAGATGCCGGTGCCCATGCCCGTGCCCATGCTGTCGGCACCGGGGTAGATCTCGTCGAGCAGTTCTGCACCGAGCGAGGTGTCGTCTGATTCACGGGTCAGGTCGAGTAGGCCCGAGCCCGAGCCGACAGACTCGAGGGCGAGTTCTTCGTCGTCGATGGTTGGGCCGGTGACCTGGGTCTGAGCCATGGGGTCGGCCAGATCGATTTCGCCGGCGTCAAAGACGCTGACGCCGGTCGCATCGTTGGGGTTTTCTTCTGGGGGGTCGACGCCGATGGCGGTATCGGTTTTCAGATCGACCGCGTCGTTCATGCCGGTGTCGGCCAGGGAGATCGGGCCGTCGGAAGCGGCGTTGGACGACTTGGCGTCGACCTGGTCCCGCTTGAACATGAGCTTGTCGCCATCGCGGAACTGCTGCAGCTCGTTACGAGCGGCCATGTCCTTGATCGTCTGCTCGTCCACACCGAGTTTCGAGGCGGCTTCTTCGAGCGTGTAGAACATCTTCGCCATTGCGGGCTCCTGCAGGGATCAATCGGGCTTACCTCGGGATCGCGACACACGCACGAACACCGTAGGCCCGGTGCTATCAGCAAGTTACAGGATAACCTTGTTCAGCCGTCCTGACAAGACCCAGCCTTGCGGTATCATGCCCGATCCCAATTACCCCGTTATGCCCGAAATCCAGCTCACACAATTTGTTAGTCCCACAAACGGCACCGCCCAAGGCTGCTCCACAGACGCAAACCCCGCGTCTGACCCCGCCACCGACCCCGCAAACACCACTGGCACCGGCCCGAGTGTCTACTTAGAGACCTTCGGCTGCCAGATGAACGTCCTGGACAGCCAACTCGTCGTCAGCCAACTCCGCGGCCTGGGCTACCGCTTTACCGGCGACTGGCAGGCCGCAGATGTCGTCCTCTACAACACCTGCTCGGTCCGTGAACAGGCGGAGAACAAAGTCTGGTCCCGTGTCGGCATCGTCGGCAAGCACAAACGTGAGCACCCCGGCGTCGTGCTCGGCGTCATCGGGTGCATGGCCGAGCGCGACGGCACCGACATGATCAAAAAGCACCCGCAGATCGACCTGCTCTGCGGCCCGGGTGAACTGGACAAAGTCCCGATGCTCATCGACAACGCGTTTAAGACAAAAGTCATCGAAGAAGAACGTAGCCGCGATGCGACGCGTCGCCTGGTCGCCGACGACAATCTTCAAAACGTCGCGCTCCAAGGCAACACCCACCGCCGCAGCTCGACCCTGTCCGCCGCCAGCGACAAACTCGAACTGATCGACCTGTCGCGCAGCTTCCGAGCCGAGGACACCGACCTGCCCGGCGAGCACACGCCCGGCGCGGGCCGCTCCGCCTACGTCCGCATCACCCGCGGCTGCAACAAGCTCTGCACCTACTGCGTCGTGCCCAACACCCGCGGCGCGGAAGTCCACCGCCACCCCGATCACATCGTCGACGAGTGCAAAAAGCTCGCCGACCACGGCGTCATCGAGGTCACCCTCCTTGGCCAAACCGTCAACCACTACCACTACGACCAAAGCGCCGCCCAACAAGTCGACGGCATCTGGCAGCCACAGGTCGGCACGGTCATCAGCCCGAACAAGGGCACCGGCGGCCCGTCACCAACATTCAATGACACGACGACCAGCTTCGCCGACCTGCTGCACCGCATCCACGAAGAAGTGCCTGCGATCAAACGGCTGCGTTTTGTGACGTCGTTGCCGCGCGACTTTGGCGATGACATTTTGCAAGTGATCCGCGATAGCCCGCGCATCTGCCGATACCTGCACCTGCCGGTGCAGAGCGGAAGTAACCGTGTACTGGCGAAGATGAACCGCGGCTACCGCGTCGAGCAGTACATGGAACTGATCGATCGGACCAAGGCCATGATCCCGGACGTGACGCTCGCCACCGACATCATCGTCGGCTTCCCCGGCGAGACGGACGAGGATTACCAAAAGACGCGCGACCTGCTTGAGTACGCCCGCTACAAAAACAGCTTCATCTTCAAGTACTCGCCGCGCCCCGGCACCGCCGCGTACGACCGCATCCCCGACGACATCCCCGACGAGGTCAAGCGCAAACGCAACAATGACCTGCTCGCGCTGCAAACCGATATCAGCACCGAGATCCACGCGGGCTACGTCGGCCAAACGGTTGAGGTCTTCGTCGAAGGTGTTTCGCGCAAGACCCGTAAAGAGGGCGGCGATGAAACCGGAGCCTCCCAACTCTCGGGCCGAACCGGCGGCGACCTGATCACCTTCTTCGAAGGCGACCCGTCACTGATCGG
>JARFRI010000124.1 GCA_029287335.1 Phycisphaera sp.
GTTGGCGGCGAAGATCATGTCGGTGATTTTGCCGCCGGTGCAGGAGCCGATGTAGGCGCGGTCGAGCTTGGTGTTGGCTTGTTGGAGCTCGTAGGCGGTCTTGGTGTTGTCGGGGGAGTGCGGGGCGGCGACGAGGGGCTCAAAGTTGGCGAGGTCCCAGGTTTGTTCGTAGTCGTATGCGGCGCCGGCGTCTTCGGTGTAGACGGTCCAGTCGGGTCGGTTGGATCGGGCGCGGACGTAGTTGAGTGTTTTTTCGTCGACGTCGCAGATGCCGTTCTTGCCGCCGGCCTCTATGGCCATGTTGGTCAGGGTCATGCGGTCTTCGAGGGAGAGGGAGGAGATCCCGCTGCCGGCGAAGTACATGGCTTTGTAGGTTGCGCCGGCGAATCCGATGTCGCCGATGACGGCGAGGATGAGGTCTTTTGCGGTGAGGTAGGGTGGGATGTCGCCGTGGAAGTTGAATCGCATGGTGGGCGGGGTTTTGAGCCAGGTTTTGCCGGTGCCCATGGTGAAGGCGGCGTCTGTGTTGCCGACGCCGGAGGCGAATTGTCCGAAGGCGCCTGCGGTGCAGGTGTGCGAGTCGGTGCCGAGGAGGATCTCGCCGGGTCGGCAGTGGCCTTCTTCGGGGAGTGCTTTGTGGCAGACGCCTTTGTATGAGGTTTTGGTGGGGTCGCGGTAGGGGTTTGGCATGCCGGAGGCTTCGTCGGTGTCGAGGAAGTCTGGGTCGTAGTAGTACTTGATGTTTTGTTCTTTGACGAAGTCGCGGAGGATTTGGATGTTGCGGTGGCACTTGCCGTCTGCGGTGAAGATGTAGTGGTCGGGGATGATGGGTATGCGTGTGTTGTCCCAAACGCGTGCGTCTTGGCCGAACTCTTTCTTGAAGATACCGATCGTGCCGGGGCCACAGACGTCGTGCGTCATGAGCACATCAACGTTGACCCATACGTTCTCGCCGGGTGTGACCTCGCTCTTGTCGGCGTGGGCGGCGAAGATCTTTTCGGTCATGGTCATCTTGCGGGGCATCTTGGAACTCCAGACTAAAAGCGAAATCGAATCAGGCATCATAGCATCGCTTGCCCGAACGCTGCACGATTGCGGCTCAGCATAGTATAAGCCGTACAGCGTACGAAAATGGATTGACTGGCGTTCCCGCACCGGCTATTGTCCGGGCATGCCGTACCGTACATCAGCTAGACGTTTTTCTTCCCGGGCCCTGATGATTGCCGCCAGCGTGCTGGCACTGTCGGGCTGTACCCAATCGCCGCACATGAGCACCGATGAACTGCGTGAGACCCTGCTCGCCGAGCACCGCGTCAAGCTCGAGGACCGTGCAGAGGAACTCAGCGTTCAACGCAAGCCCAATGAGTTTGAAAACGCTCTGGAGCGCGTGCTGAAAAAAGCCAAAGACGACGGCGTCGCCCTGCCGGAAGATCGGCAAACCGTCAAACAGAATATCGATGCCGCTGATGCGAAGAGTGGTGCCGAAGCCTATACCGATCAACAGCTTGACGCTGGCGACAGCCTGCTGACCAGCGAAGAGACACCGACCGTTCAACTTGATCTGCGCTCCGCCATCCGCAAAGCGATCGAGCACAACCTTGACCTGCGTGTTGCCAAGCTCAACCCGCAGATCAGTGCCTTGCAGATCGAACAGGCTGAGGCCGTTTTCGACAGTGTCCTCTTTGCCGACGCCAACTTTGCTGAGAACGACACCCCCCAACCCCCTGGTGTGATTCCTGGGCTGTCGGGCGATCAACAGTCCAGTTCCCGCAGTCTTACCACCGGTATCCGCAAGGACCTCACCACCGGTGGGCGACTCAGCGCACAAGCCGATGTTTCGCGCAGCCAGCAGTCGCCCTCGTTCTTTGGTGTCTCGCGTTTTTATGATGCCGACCTGCTTGTTCAACTTGAACAGCCCTTACTCCGTGGCTTTGGTAGTGATGTCGCGACCGCCAACATTCAGCTCGCAGGCATCGCCAACCGAGCCGATCAGGCGGCGCTACAACAATCAATGATCGAGCTGGCCAACGCGGTCGAGCAGACCTACTGGCAACTTAATGCCGCGCGAAGCACACTGCTCGTGCAGAACCGTCTGTACGACCGCACGATCGCGATGCGGGACAAGCTCGAGCCGCGGTTCGGGTTTGACCTGCTCTTAGCCGACCTTAATGAAGTTAACGCGCGCGTTGACCAGCGCTACGCCGATGTCTTGCGTGCCCAGCAGAACGTTCGTACCTTGTCCGACCAGCTCAAGCGGTTGATCAACGACCCTGAGTTGCCGGTGATCGACGAGACGTTGCTCGAACCGACCGAAGCCCCGGCCGACGTAGCGATTACGTTCAGCCTGCTGGACCAGGTCACCACTGCGTTGCAAGAACGACCCGAAATCGAATCCGCGCTGCTTTCGATCGATGATGCCGACATCCGTCGTGTTGTTGCGGACAATGCGCAGTTACCGATCCTGAACCTTGTCGCCTCGGCCACTTCCAACGGCCTGGACGTTAACGACGCTGGCGATGCGCTGGGTAACACGCTCGACTTCGACTACATCGACTATGCACTGGGCGTGCAGTTCGAACGGCCTTGGGGCAACCGGTCGGCCCAGTCGCTGTTCGAGCAGCGCACCCTCGAACGCCAACGCGCCTTAGAAAACTACCGTAGCCAAGCCCAACTCGTCACACTTGAAGTCAAAGACGCCCTCCGCAGCGTCGGCACGAACTACCGCCTGATCGACACCACGCGATCACAACGCCGAGCGTCTGCCCTGTCATTGGAAGTCTCCTCGATCCAACTGGAAAAAGGCGGACGTAACGAGGCCGAGACATTTACGACGCGTGTCGACCGCGTGTTGTCACGGCAGGATGCACTGGCCCAGGCCGAACTCGCCGAGGTGCAAGCGCTGAGCGACTACATGATCGCGGTCAGTGAACTGCGCCGCGCGACGGGCACGAGCCTGAAGCAAGTCGGGGTAGAGGTTCAAGACCCCGCCGAATAAGGAAACCCGATGGACGCTAAACACTTTCGATCGCTGAGTCTTCTTTTCGTAATGACCATGTTCATCGCTGCCTGTGGCGGCGAAGAG
>JARFRI010000128.1 GCA_029287335.1 Phycisphaera sp.
CAGGTGTTGAGCAGGTCTTCGTGCTTGCCGACGCCGACGATCTTGCCCGCATCCATGACGACGATGCGGTCGGCGTGGACGATGGTGGACATGCGGTGGGCGATGACCAGGGTCGTTCGGCCCTGGGTGATCTGCTCCATCGCTTTGGCGATCAGGGCTTCGCTTGTGGTGTCGACCTGGCTGGTCGCTTCGTCGAGGATCATGATCGCGGGGTCGCGGAGGACGGCCCGGGCGATGCACAAGCGCTGGGCCTGCCCGCCGGACACACCCTCGCCACCCTCGCCGAGTCGGGTTTCGTAGCCATCGGGCATCTCGTCGATGAAGAGGTCGGCGGTGGCGGCTTTGGCGGCGGCGGCGATCTTGTCGGGTTGGGTCCATGCCTTGCCGTAGGCGATGTTCTCGGCGATGGTGCCGCGGAACAGGCGTGTCTTCTGCGTGACCATGGCCATCTGTTCGCGGACGGAGCGCATGTCGTGGGCGCTGACGTCTTTACCGTCGACGTAAACCGTGCCGGCGGAGGGCTTGATGAGTCGGGTGAGTGCGGCGACGAGGGTGGACTTACCCGAGCCGTTGCCCCCGACGATGGCAACCATCTCCCCGAAGTTGATTTCCAGGTCGACGCCGGTGAGCGCTTCGCTCTTGGAACCGGGGTAGGTGTAGTGCAGGTTCTCGAATTTGATGGACTGGTGGTGCCTGGGCAGCTTGGGCTTTTCCGAGCGGTTACGGGTCGGCGTCTCGCCGAGCTGCGCTTCCAGTTCGAGGATGCGCTCGGAGGCGGCGTCGGCAGAGGTCAGGTCGTGGTGCAGGTTGGACAGCGGCTTGAAGCTCGCCCCGGCCATGACCAGCGCCCCGAGCACGGTCATGAACTCGCTGCCGGGCACGCCGCGGTGGAAGATATTCCACGCCGAGATCCCCGCGACCAAAATGACACCGACCAGCGCGACCGTCTCGACCACGAGCGAGGACGTCGCGCGCACGCGGTGCTGGCGGACCTGTTCGTGGAAGGCTTGTTGACTGGCCTTGATGAATCGGCGGGACTCGACGCCCTCGGCCTGGTGCATCTTGATCACGCGCAGATCGCTCATCGATTCGTTGAGCCGGTCGTACATCTCTGCCGTGGCAATGAGGTTTTGCTTGGATGCCTTGCGGACGGATTTGCCGAACTTACGCACGATCAACGCGATGATGGGGCCGCCGATGAGTGCGACCATCGTGAGCTTCCAATTGACGAGCATGGCGACGGCCAGTGCCATGACGACCTTCAGGCTCGCCTGCGACGAGCGTACGAGGATGCCTTGAAACCCGCTGCGGAGGTACTCGACATCGTTGATGATTCGGCTTGTCCCGTCGGTCATGCCGTGGATCCAGTAGGTGGACATTTCCATGCGAATCATCTTGCGGTACAGCTCGATGCGCCAGTGTTGGATGACGCGCGAGACGGTGCGCATGACGAGGTAGGTGTGCATGAACCGACCCAAGCCGCTGATGATCGAGAGGATGAACAAGATCCCCATAACGAGCATGAAACCCCAGAACGGATCGCTGGGGAGTGTTTGATACAGCCAGTCGCCCAGGCCTTCGAAGGGCCCGTTGAAGACTTCTTTAGATAACTCGCCCAGGGTTTTCTGTTCGTTGAGCAGGAAGTTAAAGATCGGCAGCATCAACCCGAGGCCGGCCCCGAAGGTCAGGGTCATCACCACCAGCCCGATCGTTGCGACGCCGAGCTGGCGTGTGTGCTTGAGCAGCGGCTTGGCGGTTTTGAGCAGGGATCGGTACATGGGTCGGGTCTCGAACGCGAATCTGTTAGTTTACTGCATCCCCGCCTATCCGATGCGGCGCGGTATCGTGCGTTACGATACGAAGGATACTGATGGCAATCCCCACGCTCTATATCGTAAGTGACGGCAAGCCGGGGCACCTGTCACAATCCCAAGGCCTGGCCGAGGCAATCCGCCGGGCGACGCCGGCGCGCGTGATGACGGTCGATGCCGATGGCAAGCGTGTCGCGCCCCAGCCCGAGAAAGATGCCGGGCTGATCATCGCCGCAGGCCACCTCACCCACGCGATGGCCTACGCGCTTCGGCGGTACCTGGGCCTGCCCGCGATCGTGTTGATGAACCCCGGCTGGATCGGCCGACAACGATTCGACCTGTCCATCATCCCTAAGCATGACATGGTTCGGCCCTCGCCCAACGTCATCGTCACCGAGGGCTCGCTCAACAAGATCACGCCGGCCAAGAACGCCTCGCCCGACCGCGGGCTCATCATGGTCGGCGGGCCCTCCAAGCACCACGGTTGGGATGAAGACAAACTCAAGCAACAACTTGACGCACTGATCACCAAATACCAAGACGTATCTTGGACGGTCACCAGCTCGCGTCGCACGCCCGGGTCAACGGACAAACTCTTACGCGCATTGGCACAGACCCACGGCCAGCGCTTTGAATACACCTCAGCAGTCGATACGCCTCAGGGCTGGGTCGCGGAGCAGCTTGATCGCTGCGGCATCTGCTGGGTCAGTGAGGACAGCGTGTCGATGGTGTATGAGTCGTTGACGGCCGGGGCGCAGGTGGGCTTGATCCAGGCGCCGCGCAAGGGTTCGCTGGGTCGTGTGGTGCGCGGGGTCGACTCGCTGATCGAGCGGGGCTGGGTCGTGCCTTTTGATAAGTGGGATCAGGGGACGGCGCTAACGAAGGACCGCCCGGCGCTTGCGGAAGCGGACCGGGTGGCATCGCTTATCATTGAGCGATGCTTGAAGCCGGCGATGCCCGCATGACCGTGATCCAGTTGCTGCCGGGCCTCGAGGCCGGGGGCGTGGAGCGCGGCGTCGTGGAGGTTGTCGGCGCACTGGTGGACCAGGGGCATCGGGCGATCGTGGTCTCCAACGGTGGCCGGCTGGTGGGGCGCATCGAAGCGCTCGGCGGCGAACACGTCACGATGCCGATCCATAAGAAGTCGCTGATGACGCTGCGCTGTATCCGGCCGCTGCGCAAGCTGATTCGCGAGACGAAGGCCGATGTCTTGCACGCCCGATCGCGCGTGCCGGCTTGGGTCGGCTACCTTGCTTGGCGCGGCATGAAACTAGCCCAGCGCCCCGCATGGGTCACGACCGTCCATGGCCTGTACTCCGTCAACCGCTACAGCAGGATCATGACCACCGGCCAACGCGTCGAGGTCGTCTCCAACACCATCCGGCAGTACGTCCTGGACAACTACCCCGGCACAGACCCCGAAAAACTTGTGCTCAATCACCGCGGCGTCGACC
>JARFRI010000179.1 GCA_029287335.1 Phycisphaera sp.
CGGGTTTGGTGCAACCGAGAGATGATAGTCAGGCTGAGCGATGATCTCAACTCTCCGGCGTGTGATTTGGTCACCCTGAAATAAACGAATTAGTCCGACAGCGTCGAGATCTGCCGACCGCGGTAGTAGCGGAACGTGTCCCGCAGCAGGCGCAAGGGGGCCTTGGGCTGAAGGCCCTGCTTATCACGGACCTCCGCGGCGATCCGCATACACAATGCCCACTGGTGACGGAGGGTCGCCTGAGCCCGCCAGAGCGACCAGTCCGGGTCGTAAAGGTTGGTTGACTCGCTGGTCACACCGTTGATCTCGATGACGGCCAAACCCTCGCCACGCTTGAGCGACGCTTCATCGGTGTAGCGCAGATCGATCCGGCCAAAGTAGAAGCCCTCGAGTTGCTTGGCGAGTTGATCGATGCGCTGTTCGAGTTCAGGGGTGATCAGATGGGCACCATCGCGGAACAGCGTGCCTTGGCAGTGGTTGCCCGCCTCGGCAAGGCGAAGTTCTTCGCCCTTGGCTAAGACGCGCTCCAAGTCGTCGGCCCATCGGATATGGAAGACATCGTGTTGGAATCGAAAACGCGGGTGCTTCCAGATGAGTTCTTCGAGATTGGATTCACCGTCGCCGATGATGACGGGGAAGACCTTGTCGGTGATGGAAAAGATCCTGCCACTGGGTTGGCTGGGCAGGCGGGCGTAGAAGATGCCGCACTCCATCGGGCCGGGGTGGTACTGCTGGAGCTGCGCGGGGCCTAGGCACTGCTCGAAAAACGTGGCAAGGTCGGCGTCGTCCTCGATCAGTGTCACGCCCGCGCCGCGCTGGGCCGCATCGGGCTTGAGGATCAGCGGGTAGGACCAGCCGCGCTCGGCGATGATCTGCTGGGTTAGTTTGATGCGCTCGGCAGGCTCGGCATCTTCAGGGATGAGCGCGTGCTTAAGAACCGCTTCGTCATCGATACGCGAGAGGATGTCGCTCTTGGATTCACCGACGACCCCGCCGTCGGGCATGCACGGGTTGGCCAGCGTCCATAGCGTCATGGAGCGATACCTGGCCATGAGGTAGAGCCAGTACGGCAGCATCGGCAGATAAAACTTCCACCCGGGCCAGTACTCGTATCGCACTTGCTTTTGCAAGCGGATCGCCAGCTTGCGTCGGCCCTCGCGCGTCACCAGCGAGAGCGCCATGTTCATCAAGATCATCAAGACCAGCACCACGCCGACGAACGCCGGCCAACCGCCGAAGTCCAGGAGTTTTTGAAACGGCGAACGCGCCGCTTCACCCAGCAGGATCACACTAAAGAGGATCACCGGTGCCCAGATACACACGGCCATGAACGTCCAGAGCATAAACCGCCCGGGCTTGTTGCCCGTGACCCCCGCGGCAACATACAGCGGCAAGCGCGACCCAGGAATAAATCGGCTGGCGAGCACGGCCTTCCAGCCCCGTTCATCGAACCAGGCCCCGAGCTTTTCAACATGGCGTGTCGGCACCCAAGCCGCGATCGGTCGCCAGCGCAGCGCGCTGCGTCCCGCAAGAAAGCCGATCATGTACAAGCCAAAGTCACCCAGAAAGATGCCAAAGAGCACCGCGAACCCACCCACGAACGGGTCGATCTGACCGGCCTTGATGAACAGTCCCACGGCAATGGACGTCGGGTCCTCGAGCGTGAACGTGCCCAGCATGATCACGCCGATCTTCGTCCACGGGCTCATCGTCTTACGCAATTCAAAATTGCCCGGCAGCGTGAGCGTCTGATCCTGCATCCCCCCGCCGTTGTCGCGTGTGGAACGCGTCGGCGGTGCGACGGGGTCATTGTGTTTTTCCAGAAACGGCAGCAACGCATCGAGCACGCGCTGGTTGCCGCTCTCGATGAATAGCATCGCGTGGTTGTAGAAAGAACCATACTTGGTATCTACGGTATCAAAAGCGTCGTGGGCATAGACGACCAATTCGCTCTGCTCGACGATCGCGTGGTGCTCATAGGCGACGCGCACCGGCGTGAGCAGCGGCGGATCGGCCTCGCCATGGATGATGAGCATCGGCTTGTCATAGCGATCTAGGATCGCACGATTGGGGCGCTGGTCGGTGTCCCAGAAGTTCCGTAGAAACGCATGCCGAAACGAGCGATCACCCATCTGGCCGAAGTGCGGGATGAACTCGACGCCGCCAACACCAAAAAGGTATCCGACACCATATTTCAAATGCTCAAAGTAATAGTCGCCCGAGCCCTCGGCCGACTGCACCCCGATCGCCGCGAGCATCGTGATACTTCGGATGCGATTCGGGTCGAGGTCGTAGAGTTGGATCGCCACCCCGCCGCCCATCGACCAGCCGAGGAGATGAGCCTGTTCGATGCCGAGTTGTTCGAGCAGGTCAATGACATAGCGGGCATGGGCGCGGTTGGAATAGTCGGGGATGTAGGGTTCGGAATAGCCGAAGCCCGGCAGGTCGGGCGCGATGACGCGGTAGCCCTTGTCGGCGAGGCTTGGGATCAGCCCGTTGTCGGTGAGGTTAAAGTCGCCGCCGCTGCCCGGGCTGCCGTGAAGGAGGACGACGGCCGGGCCGTCCTTTGGGCCGGTGTCCTGGTAGGCGAGGGTGATCGTCTCGGGCGTGACGGTGATGGCGCGTTCGTTGTCGCCTTTAGGCTCTGCGGCAACCGGGCCATCACCACGCTGCGTCGTGAGCTCGATCGTTTGATAACCGGCAGGCACCGGGCCGGGCCCATCGGTTTGCAGTTGGACCAGGAACGATGCGATCAGCAGCACGAGATAGACCTGCCACCAGCGCGGTAGGCGGCGCTTGGCTTTGTGGGCCGTCTCGGCGTCGGGCTGTTTGTCGTCTGGGGTCACCGGCGGGTCAACTGACGTTGGAGGGAGGCGATGTGCGGTGGCGCATCGCGGTCAGGCCGATCGGGATGGTACGTCATCGTGACGCTTGTTGGATCGACATCGACAAGGGTGTAGCTCACGGTGCGGGCATCATCGCGCTGCATGCAGACGCTCAGGTGCTCCCGGCCGGGCCATTGGTGGCGGTGAAAGTCATGCTGTTCAGCGAGATGTGCCGAAGCATCGTCGCCAAACCAGTCGTCAAATAATGCTCGGCGCGGCCGCTCAACCAAGTGATCGCCAAGCCCCGACGAAGTCCACATCATCGGCTCACCCGACCAAGGCAACACCTCGGCCTGCTCGATCGGCTCGGTACTCCGCCAAAGCATCACCGACCGACCATCGCAGGCAACCAGTCGAAACGGCATCATGCGGTCGGCATCGATCGATGTCGCCAGCGCGAACACCTCATCAACAGTCGATGCCGATAAGAGTTGCGGGATCACGCTACCACGGCTTTGATCGCGATCACTCGGCGGATCGATAAGGTTGTAGTTCAATAACGTGAGCGCCAGGCCGTGCGCGTTGACACCGACCCATGTGCCGTCGGAGGCTGGGTCGATCGGCATGAGGATTTGTGTGCCGGTGAGATCGCTTTGCTGCGGTGGGTTTGCAGGGGCTCGGCCATGCTGCTCGTCACGGCTGCAAGCCATACGAAACGCGCCGGACGCATCCGCTTTGGGCACGATGGTTACCGTGCACATCCGTTTTGATTCCGGTATGCGATGGTCGAGGGAGCGGTGCCAAAGTTGGCGGGCAGGTCAACGGCAAGGGCCCGGGCAATCGTCCCGATGATCGCGTTGTGGTGAATGGTGTGGCTGAAGATGAAGGCCAGCTCACGAGCGTGTGATGAAGGCAGCGACACCAGCGAGCCGCAACTCGTCATGCTGGTCAGCACGGTCACGGGATTGGCCAGTTGTTCGTCGCTGATCTCCGCGAGCCTAGCGGTGTGGTGCTTGATGGCGTGCAGCGCGGCGGTGGGGTCGTGCTCGATGGAGGTATCGCGTTGTCGGTCGTCGTAGTTGACCGTGCCGTGCTCGACGCCGCCGAGCCAGGCGACCAGGTGGTCGAGCACATGTCGGACGTGCCCGCCGATGGCGCCGCACTTGGTAGTCTGAGGCACAGCGTTGTACTGATCTGCGTCGAGCAGGCGGACCAGGTCGCTGAGCTGCGTCATCAACTCGGCAAGCGGGCCGGTGGACCAAGGCACGGTCGTAATGTTTTGGCGTTGATTGTTTGATTCAGTCATCGGCTCAGGCACCTGCTAGGGTCCGGGTCAATCTCAATTTTCGCGGACGCACTCACATTACGCAAGTCAACACGTGCGGTATCGGCCTAATGGCTGAACAGGCCTTGATATTCCCACCAATCTACGATCAAATCCAACGCCATCAGGTTGGAGTGAGGATTTTCTTAAACATGCAACAAACGAAAGCTCAATCCCCCGAGCCCAGGCGACGGATCGAGTCCAGGTCCGCCCGCAGGATCAGCAGGTCGCCATCTTGCAAAATCTGACCGGTGATCTCGATCGGGTCGGCAATATATTCGTGATGCGACTCGGGGAAGGCTTTGCCATCGGCATCGGTTAACAGGTACGCCGCGGTGTTGCCCTTGTCATCACGCACTACCAGCATCGGCGGGATGCCACCCTTGATACAAAGCGTCGCGCAAGCCTTGTGCGTCTTGCCATCGCCCGGCTGCATCACGCCAAGGTAGCACTTGGGGTCGACGATCTCGCCACGGAGGGTGTGGGTGCCGAGATCTTCTGGCTCAGTTTGTTTGGGATCAATATTTGGCGCATCGCCGGGCACCTCTGCAATCGCATAGACCTTATCGATTTCAATTAGAGCGTTTGCGTCGGCACCATCTAGTTCAAGCACCCTTCGCCCTTCGCGTTCAATCAGGTAGCCCGTTGCCATATACACGTCCGCCGTGCGGCCGGAAAGACGATCTTGCACACCGAGTTTGCCTTGCTCAACCAGTATGTATGCCTGGTCTTCAACGAACAGAATTGGATACGGCTCGATCTCAAGCCATCCTTCTAAAGTCACCGCCTCCCCCGTCTGCCAAACCCCGTCCCCTGGGTCGCGGTGCTGCTGCGCGATCACCGCGGCGATACCGACCGCCAGCACGAGGTTGCCAATCAGCCACGGCACGATGAATCGCTTGATCGACTGAGGCAACGGCAGGTAACCAACGTAAAACAGATCGCGTTCGGCTTGATCAGACATCGTCCTTACCTCCAACCATTGCAGGTTCAACCGGCGTGCCCGGCTTATTGGGCTCGGGATTCAACATCACGCGCTGCCCCTCGATCCGCACCGCATACGTCGCGATCTTCTCGGTGTACGGTGGCGGCGACTGGCCATCCTCCGGCCGATACTGATAACCATGCCACGGGCAGGTGATGCAGCCATCGACGACCTTGCCCGCACCCAGCGGCCCACCCTGATGGGCACAAACACTTTGCACCGCAGAGAATTTCTCGCCCTGCTCGCCGTGACGAAACACCGCAATACGCTCGCACTGCTTGAGCTTTACGACCTTGGCCCGATCAACAGGAATCTCATCTACCGAAGCAACATCCACCCAGCCGCTCGCCGGTTTAGCACGCGCGGTTCGATCGAACTTCACATCACGCACCCCCGCAACCAAGTGCAGCACAATCAACGCTACTGCCCCGCCGCCGATCAAGAGCGGATACACGATGCTGCGCTCCGCCTGAATCGTGCCCAGCGCGACGTGCAAGACCAGCGATACATACGCCACATACACCCCCATGTGCAGCGCCTTCCACCAGCGCGGCGAGAGGTTTTTTAGCCAAAAGTCGTGGCTCGTCGCGGCCATGAAGAAGAGGATCGTCAGCGCTAAGATGCCGAACCACTCGAACGGGAAGCCGACCCACGAATCGACGCGGGTGTTCATGGTGAACATTGCGGTGATCGGGTCGGTGATGCCGAAGCTGCCGTACCACAGGAGGACGAGTCCGGCGTGGATGAGGCCGACGAAAAACATCGTGACGCCGAAGTGCCGGCGGTTATAGAGCAGCGGTGCGAACTGATTCGGAAACAACCTTGCCAATGGACCGATTGCAAGGACCACATGCAGCATGACGATCGCACACGAACCCGTCGCACGGATCAACAGAATCAGCGGGCTGGTCGCCTGTTCGAATGGTGTCGTCAGCACACTGACGCCGATGTACGTACCAATGAAAAGGACAACGAATAACAGCAACACCGCGTCGTAGACGCGCTTGTGCTTGTTCCACTGGACCCAGGTATAGCTGACGCTCAACGCTCACCCCCGGAATCACGATCTGCCTGAACCGACTCGACGCCCGGCAACGCACCATCCTGCACCGGCTCAACCGGCCGCCAAACCACCGCCAACGCCAGCCCAATCAATGCGATCGGCCCAAGCACCAGCCACAGCAGCACATGCACTTTGCGTTGACCGCTCGTCATACCGACGCCCCCTTGCCCGCGTTGATCCACATCCCTAACACCACCGGCCAAAGCCCAACGCAGCCCGGCAAAATCACCACACGAAACACAACAGGCGAATCCCCCGCCGCCGGGTCCACACGGTTCACGCCACGCAGCACAAAAGCGATCCCCACCAGCAGCCCGACCGCCACGTACAACCCTACGATAAAGAGCAAAATTGCGACCATAATCAGCACCACCCAAGAACCCACAAGACAGGCAAGAAAACACAACAGCCCCGACCGTCGGACCTGAGTTTAACAGGCAAGCCCGCTGAACTATTCCATGGCCAACGGTATCCTTGTCTGGCGTCGAACACCCGGAGTTTCATATGTCATCCCCCAGCCCCGCCCACACCTCGCCACCCCGCCTGATGCTCTGCGTCCTGATACTCGGCGTTTCGATCGTCGCCGCGTTTGTCTTTGCCAGCGCGTTTGAGCATGCGCCCGCCTACGTCGGCGACCCAACCCTCTGCGGCGATCCCGCACCGCTGAACGAAGCACCGGCTGATCCGCACGCCGCGCACGGTGAAAACAAACCAGCCGAGCCGATGATCTACGTCGGCGGACTCTGGTCCGATGAGCATGGTTTGGCCAGCCAACTCGACGCCGCGATCCTTTCCGCCACCGCGGGCAAGCCGATCGTCTGTCAGTCTGCAACGTGGGCCGATGATGCGCTGATGGTGATCGATCGATCGCCAATTCAGTTCGCTACCGCAGAAGGCAAGCCCGACCTGATCCTCTCCGTCGATTACACCGGCGTCATCTCAAGTATCGAGTACCCCGGAGCGGGCGCGCTGCAGAAATACATCACCGAGCAAAAAGACAAGTACAACAACATCCTCATCATCGAGCCGATGCCCGGCCCAATGCCCGACCCGGACGAAGACTGGACCTACCTGAACTTCGACGGCGACGACAACATCAGCTTCTTTACGCCAAAGCGCAAGGCAGCGCCCGCTCACGTGCTAAAAGCCGTCTATAAAGAACTGCGCGAAGCCCCGGCACCCGTCGCTACAGAGGTTGCCACGCTCGTTGGACAACTCGGGACAGAGGACAAAGCCAAGGCCGCCGACGCACGATGGCTGCTGGCCAAACTCGGCCCGTACCAAGTCATCCCCGTGCTGACCAAGTGGGTCGACGCTGGTGTGGGCGAAGCGCGCGAGCAGCGTGTCTACGAAGCACTGATGGTCCGCCGAGCGATGGGTGTGCATGCGGATGTACTGATCGCCGAAGCCGCACAATCCGAGAACGCGACGCTGCGAGCGCTCGCCGCACGCACGATCGGCGACCTGGCCAACGTGACCACCAATGCGATCGGCCTGCTGACGCCGCTGGCAGAAGACGACGCGATGGCCGTGCGTTATGAAGCCTTGATCGCGACCCGCAAAATGCCCAGCCGACTCGCCGCCGGTGTCGCCGAACTGGTTGAGCCTTACGAGATGTCCAACGCCATGCGTGACGCCTATCAAGCCACCATGGCACAAATGCTGACCTATGGTGAGCCCATCCCAGCCGACAGCCGGGCCAACCGCCTGCGTCGTTTGTCTATTGCCGAACTACTTAAACAAGAGCGCTCCGCTCTGGTCTGCACCATCCTGCTCGAACGCACCGACCTGCCCAACGACAAGATCGACGAAGTGCTCGGCCAACTCGCCAAAGCCAACGGCCAAGGCCCACTCGTCGCCCTGCTCAACACCCTCGAAACCATGAACCCGCGCACCCTCGCCAAGCGCGACGTGCTGCTCAAAAAACTCGTGGATTGGAAAGTCAACGAACTCAACGCCCAGATACCTCGCCTCAAAGAACTCGCCCTGGGCAACGGCCCGGACACCCTCCGCCAAGCCGCCGCGGCGGCGATGATCATGTCGTCGGACCCAAGCGACGTACTGGCCGAACTTGGTGACAGCCCCATCGCCTACCAGAGCCTTGGCTTGGTGAGTATGCAAGACGTACTCAAAAGATGGGCTCCGACCCTCATGTCGCAAGCCGTTCAAGGGACGCCGTTGGACGTCTCGGTCGCAGCCATCGACGCGATTAAGAACCTACCCGCTGATAGCATCACGGGTGGCAACGCAACCATGTTGCTCGGGCTCGCGCGAGAATCGGATCAGAACGAACTACGCTTCGCCGCAATCCGCGCGATCAACGCGTTGCCTGATGCGGTCAAGCCCGACAAGATCGACGACCTAAGCCTGACCGTGATCGAGATCCTTGCGGTGACGGGCATGAAGTACGACAAGGAAACCCTCACTGTCACAGCAGGCCGACCGGTTGAGTTGACGTTCATCAATCCGGACACGATGGAGCACAACCTCGTCATCACCAAGCCGGGCCAGGCGCAAGCCATCGGCGCCGCGATGAGTGCCGACCCGATCGCCGCCGCCGCGATCGGCTACGTGCCCAAAGACGACCCTGCCGTCCTGCACTACACCGCGATGCTCCGTCCCGGGCAGCGCTACACCCTGCGCTTCTTCGCCCCGACCACGGCCGGCAGCTACGAATACGTCTGCACCTTCCCCGGCCACTACACCTCCATGCGAGGCGTACTCGAAGTCGTCAAGCCCTAATCACAGCCATGACCAATCGATCGCGGGTTTGCGGTAAACTCTTCCCTCGACTCCATCCGCAAACTAACCCAAGAGCGAACCATGGCACTGCTTCTCGGCATCGACATCGGCACCTCCGGCACCAAGACCCTCCTCTGCAATACACGCGGAGCCGTCATCGCAACCGCCACCGCGCCACACAGTATCTCCACCCCCAAACCCGGCTGGTCCGAACAAGACCCTGCGATGTGGTGGGCCGCTGTCGGCAAGGCGACCAAATCCGTCCTCCGCGAAGCGGGCGCGAAGAAAGAAGACGTCATCGGCATCGGCCTCTCCGGCCAGATGCACGGCTCGGTTTTCCTCGACAGCGACGATCAAGTCCTCCGCCCCGCCCTGCTCTGGAACGACCAGCGCACCGCCAAGCAGTGTGACGACATCGAGAAAGCCGCCGGCGGGCGTCGCAAGCTCATCAACATGGTCGGCAACCCCGCACTCACCGGCTTCACCGCGCCGAAGATCCTCTGGGTCCGTGACAACGAACCGGTCATCTTCAAGCAAACCAAACGCGTCCTGCTGCCTAAGGACTACATCCGCTTGTGCATGACCGGCACGTACGCGACCGAAGTCTCCGACGCCTCGGGTACGCTGCTGCTGGATGTGAAAAAACGCGCGTGGAACACCACGTTAATGAAGAAGCTCAAGCTCGACCCCGAGTTGATGCCGCCCTGCTATGAGTCCCACGAAGTCACCGGCCACCTGCACGCACTAGGCGCACGACACCTCGGCCTGGCCGAGGGCACGCCCGTCGTCGGCGGCGGCGGTGACCAGGCCTGCGGCGCAGTAGGCAACGGCGTCGTCAAGGCGGGCATCGTTAGCGCAACCCTCGGCACCTCCGGCGTCGTCTTCGCACACGCCTCCGAACCCGCCTACGACCCCGAAGGCCGGGTCCACACCATGTGCTCCGCAGTCAAAGGCCAGTGGTGCGTCTTCGGCTGCATGCTCAGCGCCGGCGGCTCGTTCCAATGGTTCAAAAACGAACTGGGCCAACCCGAAGTCGACGACGCGACCAAGCGAAAGACCGACCCCTACGACCTGCTCACTCGACGCGCCAGCAGCGCACCGGCCGGCAGCGAAGGCCTGTTCTTCCTGCCCTACCTCACCGGCGAACGGTGCCCCTACCCCGACCCTGATGCACGCGGCGCATTCATCGGCCTGACCGCACGGAGCAACCGCGCCTCGGTCATCCGATCCGTCCTCGAAGGCGTGACATTCGGCATGAAAGATCAACTCGTCATCTTCGAAGAGATGGGCGTCAAGGTCTCCAAGGTCCGCCTCTCCGGCGGCGGCGCGAAGAGCGGCTTTTGGCGACAACTCCAGGCCGACATCTATGGCAAGACCGTCGCGCTCATCAACGCGGACGAAGGCCCGGCCTACGGCGCAGCGCTGCTCGCAGGCGTCGGCGTCAAGACCTGGCCCAGTGTGCCCGCCGCGTGCAAAGCCGCAATCCGTGACGTCCAAGTCATCAAGCCCAACCGCCCGACCGCCAAGGAATACGATCGCTACCACGCACAATTCCAACGCCTCTACGCCGCACTCAAAAACGAGTACAAGGCGATTGCGGAGCTTTAAGTCGACACACGTATAGCGGGTGACGCGAAGCGTCCCTTGCATCCCGATTTACACCGTTCCACTAAAGAAAGAAAAGACAACCATGGCCGACCAACCCAACGTTCAAGTCAACGACGCGAACATGACCACCACCTACGCCAACGCCTTCCGCCAACACGCCAACCAGCAAGAAGTCATCGTCGACCTCGGCGTCAACGTTGCGACCAAAGACCAAGCCAGCGGCGAGACGACGATGAACTTCACGGTAGACAGCCGCCTGGTCATGAACTACCAGACCGCCAAACGCCTCGCCGGCATGCTCGTGCAGGTCGTTCAAGCCCATGAAAAACAGTTCGGCGAAATCAAGATCAACTAAGACGACGCGGTGATCACCCTAGTCGTGTTAAGCTGCTTGATCGCATCAACCGCAGCCTTCGGCGCTTTGCTGTCGACCACGAGCGTATTAATCTCAACCCAGGTCGCGCACTGGAACGCAGGTCGGCGGTCAAACTTCGTGTGGTCTGCGAGGACGTAGACCGCGCTGGCCGCCTCGATCATGCACTGCTTAAGCCGGGCCAGCTCGTCGCTCGCCTCGCCGACGCCGCGGTTGGGGTCGATCCCTCTGCATGAGATGAATAAGCGGTCGAAGGTAAACCGCCGGATCGTGCTCTCCGCGATCGTGCCGGTGAACGCCATCGTCTGTGGGTCGAGCACGCCGCCGGTCGCGATAACCGTGACGTTGGGTCGGCTGCCGAGCGTCTGAATGATCGCAGCGGAGTTGGTCACGACCGTGATCGCGACATCGGGCAACAGGTCGGCAAGGACCGTGCTGGTCGAACTCGCATCCAGGCCAAGGATCTCGCCCGGCTTGATGTCTTCCACCACGGCCCGAGCGATCGCGCTCTTCTCATCCAATCGCTGCGTACTTCGATCGCGAAACGGTCGGTCGTGATGCAGCGCCTCAGTCGCCACCGCCCCGCCATGGGTCCGCGACACAAGCCCGCCGTCGCTGAGCTGCTCCAGGTCTCGGCGGATTGTCTCGGTGGTCACGCCGAACTCGCGCGACAGGTCAGCCACGCGGACCATGGACTGGCGTTCAAGGCGTTCAAGGATCAGGTTTTGGCGGTGCGCGGGCATCATGGTGCGTTCTCTGGCGGGCTGATTGGGTCTGTGCCAAAAAGACTCAGAACGTGGCAAAAGACCTCCAATCCAAGCTATATCATACACAAAACCAACACAAAACCAAATATTTATTTAATTTGTTGCGATTGGCTTGGCATTTATGTTATATTTTGCACTCACACCGCAACGAAACCCAGGCCCAAGGAGGCCCGCCCATGACGACCAAATCAGACTTAAAACACGTCACCCGCTACTGGAAAGATGACGAAGCCGCGAAGCTCACCGACGGTCTGGAC
>JARFRI010000178.1 GCA_029287335.1 Phycisphaera sp.
CGACGGAGTGCGCGAGATTGCCGGTCGAGGCACAGCCGACGGTGTCGAAGCCGAACTCCACGGCCTTCGTGATCGCAACAGCGACGACACGGTCCTTATAGGAATAGCTGGGGTAGTTGCAAGAGTCGTCTTTGATGTACAACTCATCGACGCCGAGCTTCTTGGCCAAACGATCCGCCTTGACCAGCGGGGTCCAGCCGGAGTGGAAGCCGGTCTTCGGCTGACCTTCGATAGGCAACAGGTCTTTGTACCGCCATAGCGACAGCGGGCCGGCCTCGATCGACGCGCGGGTGACCTTACCCTTCATCGCGGCGTAGTCGTACTCCACCTCGACGGGTGAAAAATCGACATCGCAGATGGTGCGCGGCTCGATGGGGTACTCGGCGCCGCATTCCTTGGCCTTTAGTGATTTGACGTAGCTCATGGCTTAGCTCATGCGTGTTGCTGACGCCTTGAAACAAACAACCCCTCTTACAGAGCAAGAGGGGCGGGTCGTCAAGCGTGAATCACGCAGGCTGCCTGCCGCTCTTGATCTGCCCCTGCTAAGCCACTGGCTTAAACGGGGTGGGATTTCGCACCTCTCGCTTACACGGCAAATAGCCGTTTAACGCGGTTGCGGTGACTTCAACGGGCCCGTCCCTCTGTCACTCTTGATCAAGGCAGTCTTCGGTTGTGGGGAGATAGTATAGCCGTTGGGATCGCATAGTCAATCGTAATCTGCACGGGGCTGCAGCCGTCATGACAACGGTGCAGGGCCTATTATATGCCTGTCGCATCTGATTGTTACTCCGCCTCTCGAAAGGAATTGTATGAAACCATCTTGGATGACCCGCCGTGAAATGATCAAAGCCTCGGCCGGTGCAGCCGCACTCGCCTCGGTCGCACCCATGGCCTATGCCCAAGCGACCAACACCCTCAAGGTCGGTCTCATCGGAGCCGGCGCACGCGGGACCGGTGCCGCGATGGATATCGCCCGTTCTTCGGATGGGATCGAGATCACCCACCTCGCCGACCTCTACCCCGAGCAACTCGAGAAGTCGCGCAGCACGCTCGAGAAGCGCGTGCCTGACAACATGAAGGTCACCAAGGACACGATGCACGCCGGCGTCGATTCCTATAAGAAAGTCCTGGCCAGCGACGTCGATGTCGTGCTGCTGTGTGCCTACCCGCACTTCCGTCCCAAGCACGCTGAGGCCGCGATCAATGCCGGCAAGCACGTCTTCGCCGAAAAGCCCATCGCGGTCGACCCCGTTGGCGTCCGTCGCTTTATCGAAGCGGGAAAGAAGGCCAAAGAAAAAGGCCTGGCCGTCCTCGCCGGTACGCAACGCCGCCACGCACCGAACTACCGCGCCGCGGTCCAAGCCGTCCATGACGGCACGATCGGCAAGATCACCGGCGGGTCCGTCTTCTTCTGCCGAGCCGCTGGCCGAACACCTCAGCCAAGACGCGATGGCGAATCGGACATGGAATGGATGCTCCGCAACTGGTGGTGGTTCAGTTGGCTCTCGGGCGGCATGATCGGCCAACTGGTCATCCACCAGATCGACATCATGCACTGGATCATGGGCGGCCCGTGCAAGTCGGCCTACGGGTTCGGAGGCCGAGAGGTCTACCGCGAACCGGTCTACGGCAACATCTTCGACCACTTCTCCGTCATGTACGAGTACCCCGGCGGCGAACAGTTCAACGCCTACACCCGCCAGACCCCCGGCACCGATGGCAACATCTCCGACACGTTCCTTGGCGCCAAGGGAAAACTGGTCAACGCATCGAGCCGATCCGTCCTCGCCGACTGGAACAACAAGCCCATCCAACTGTTCAAGGGCGAAGGCAGCCCGTACGTCCTCGAGCACACCGACATGGTCAACTCGATCCGTGCGGGCGAGCCGATCAACGAGTCGCTGCAGGTCGCTGAGTCCACGCTCATGGCCATCATGGGACAGATGTCCGCATGGACCGGCAAGAAGATCGACTTCGAGTGGATGATGAACGAGTCACAGATGGACCTCACCCCGCCAAGCTACGACGAAGGCGAGATCCCCGGCGTGCCGATCCCAGGTAAGACGCAGTTGATCTGATTCAAACAGACAAAAAAGAAGGCCATCCCGCGAAAGCTGGATGGCCTTTTTTTATTGAAGGGTCAATCGGCTTACGCCAGCCCTGTCTCGCCGAGCCAGCGCATCGCCATGAGCGCGGCGCCGTTGGCGTTGACGTGGATGTCGTCGCCGGACCAGTGCTTATTCTTCGTGCCCGCAGCGACCGCGTCATCGAACATCGTCTGGAACGGTACCCACACCGCATCCATCGACTCCGCGGCGTCCTTTGCTTTCGCGCGTCGCTCGTCAAACTCGGGAAACCAGTCCGGACGAGTCGAGCCGTCGGCAGCGCGAACGACAAAAGGCTCGCAGATCACGACCTGCACATCGGGCAGCGCGTCCTTCGTCCGCTGCAGCAAGGCCGTAAGCCCGGTGCCATAGGACTCCGTCGTGCCCTTGTACTTGCTACCGAAGGCGACGGTGTGCCAGTAGTCGTTGACGCCGATCATGATCGACAGGACATCAGGCTTCAGTTCGATGCAGTCGCGGTCCCAGCGTGCATCCAGATCCGGCACTTTATGGCCAGAGATGCCGCGGTTGTAAACCTTCAGGTCCTTATCCTTGTGCGCCGTCAGTAGGTGATACGCGATCAGGCTGGCATAGCCCTTGCCCAGTGCCTCGCTGTTGTTCGGCTCAAGGTTGTCTTTCTTTCGTCCCGCGTCGGTAATCGAGTCGCCTTGAAGCAAGACCGTCGCGCCCTCCTTGAGCGTGATCGGGGGCTTCACCGCCGCCAGCACCATCTGATGCGGGTGGGCCTGAGCTTGGCCGGGGATGGCCGCGGCAGCAAGCGCGGCGGTCGTGGCAGCGGTGCCGGTCATCAGCGCACGTCGAGTCAGGTCTTGTTTCATGTTGATTCCTTAAAATCGTTGAGGCGTTTTAGTCTGTGTTCCCAATGGTTAAGTCAGTTGGTGCGGCGTGTACCTGCCCCGCCGCGATCTTATCAAAGCCGCTGCCCAGTTCGCCGATCGGGTCGGGTGGTGCGATCTTGACGACCTTCTGGCCGAGTTTGGCATCACCCCGTTGGACCTTGTCCTGAAACTTGACGCACTCTTGCATCAATCGATCAAGGATCTCGGCCTCGGGGACGTTGGCGACCTTCTCCCCTTGGACGTAGATGATGCCACGCTGGTTACCGGCGAAGATCGCGACGTCCGCGCCCTCTGCTTCGCCTGGGCCATTGACGATACAGCCCATGACCGCGACCTTGATCGGCAGCGAGATCTCATCAGCCAACTTCGCCCGCACCTCTTGCACCAGCGTGAACAGGTCCACCTGAATCCGACCGCATGTCGGACACGCAATCAAATCGACGCCCTTGCGCTCGCGACACTCCAGCACATAAAGCATCTCCAGAGCATCCTCAACTTCGTACACCGGATCACTTGCATAGCTGATTCGGACGGTGTCGCCGATTCCTGATGCGAGCAGGTGGCCCATCGGGACGCACGAACGGATCATCGCCGTCTCCCTTGGCCCGGCATGCGTCACGCCCAGGTGCAGCGGGTGGTCGAATCGCTTGCTGACCTCGGTGTATGCCGCGATCACCAGCGACGGGTCGGGGCTCTTAGCACTGATAGCAATGTCGTAGAAATCGTTGCCGTAGAAGATGTCGAGGTATTCCTCGAGTTTTGTGATCATGATGGCGAGGAAGTGGCCGTGCTTGTTGTCCGAGAACACGCCGCCGAGTTCTTTCATGCGCTTTTGCTTGTCTTTACGTTCAACGATCGATCCCTCGTTAACGCCGATGCGGATGGGGATACCCTTGCCACCGTTGGCGGCTTTACACGCGGCGATGACTTCTTCGACTTGTTTGCGATCATTGATGTTGCCGGGGTTGAGGCGGATCTTATGGACGCCCGCTTCAACGGCCTCCAACGCTCGGCCGAAGTGGAAGTGGACGTCCGCGACGATCGGCACACGAACCTGCGGCAGGATCTCTTTGAGTGCTTGCGTGTCGTTCTTACCCGGTACCGCGACACGCACGATATCCGCACCCGCCGCAGCGAGCCTGTTGATCTCCGCAACGCAGGTATCGATCTCGTGGGTGTACCCCGTGGTCATCGACTGGACGGAAACCGGCGCGGGGGTCGTGCCGTCCTTGCCGCCGCCGATGCTGACGAAGCCGACGCGGTCGTCGCCGAGGGTGATCTGTCGTGTGGGCCTGCGTTGGATCATGAGCGGATTATAGCTGCGCCAAAAAAAGCGCCGCCCTGAAAGAACTCAGGGCGGCGCAGGAGGAGAAAAGACTACTTAATCAGGACAGCTTAGTCGCCGACCTGGATAACCGTGCCATCCGCTGTAATGAGTACGGCCCCAGTGGTCGTCGGGATCGCGCTGCGGTCATTGTGGATCCGGATTTTCATGTCCGGCTTAGGCTTATCTTCACGGAGTTGCTCAGCCACGATCACCGTGAATGATGGCGGGTTTGCATCTGCATTGCTCTGAGGCAGATCATTATCCGCATGATCGTTTCGGAACTGCTCGACATACGTTCGCGGCGTGCGTTGCGAATAAGACCACGGCCGGTTCTCCGGGCGGGAGATGCCGAAGTGGTCGTCATAAGCTGAGAAGCGGTGGTGCGAAGCGTGGTCACCGTAGACACTGCTATACGGGCGGAAGCCGCGGCGGGCATCGATCAATCGCGTCGAGGTCGTGCTAAAGCGGTCCGAGGTCAGCGGCGAACGCTTCACCGCATACGGATCCGGGATCGTTTGGCGGATGACGATCGGTGCATCCTGATGGACACTGCGGCTGCCAGCCTGAGCAACGGGCGATAACGTCAGCACCAACGCCAAAGCAGTGGCGGTACAGACCTGAGAGATTTTCAAATCGGTTTTCATGAATGGGCTCCGTTCAAAACAAGCAACCACCCACATGTCATATTATGGATCGACCGATGATAAAGGCAAGGCTTTTGCCAACGATTGTGACACTGGGCAATTCCCTACCGCACGACTTGTACACCGTATCAAGTACGAAAGTCCCCTGATGACCACTAAAACCGACCTGTATCCACTTTCGTTTGAGCCGATCTACAAAGAGAAAGTATGGGGCGGCCGCTCGTTCCAAACGCTTGGGCGTGACCTGCCTGGCGATGAAAGCATGGGCATTGGCGAGTCGTGGGAGATCGCCGACCTCGCGACCACAAGCGTCTCCGGCGGCGGCGGCAACGCCGAGTACTCCGCAGTCGCCAACGGCCCACTCGAAGGCCAATCCATCCGGCAACTCATGCAGCGGTTCGGCGAAGCGCTCTTGGGCCCGGGCGTCACCGCCGCGGACGACGGCGGATTCCCGCTGCTCATCAAGTTCCTCGACGCCAAAGAAAACCTTTCGGTGCAGGTCCACCCCTCGCCCGACTACGCCGCGACGCACGACGACGCCTACCTCAAGAGCGAGGCATGGACCATCATCGATCACGAGCCCGGCGCGGTGATCTACAAAGGCCTGGCCCCGGGCACGACGCCGGAAATGCTCCGCGCCGCACTAGAGACCAACACCGACGAAGCGGTCGTCCCCCTGCTCAACGCGATACCCGCTAGAAAAGGCGACTGCCACTACCTGCCCAGCGGGACGCTACACGCACTGGGCGCGGGCGTGCTCGTCGCCGAGGTGCAGACGCCAAGCGACACGACCTACCGCGTCTACGACTGGGGCCGAAACGATCGCCAACTGCACATCGAACAGGCGATGGCATGTATTGATTTCTCTGATCGGGCCACTGCGGATGAATCGACACCCGCGCAAACGATCAATGGCATGACCGTGACGAAGAAAGCGACTTGCGACTTCTTCGATATCGACGAGTACGCGACCAACGAATCCGCGAAGGCGACCGATCTGAAACTCTACTCGGCCGAGGTCTGGATGAATTTGGAAGGCGACGCCACGCTGCAACACGGCGGAGACAGCACACGCTTCAAGCCTGGGCAAACCCTGCTGCTACCCGCATCGCTTGACACGGTAACCCTTGAGGCAACAACGCCGGGGCGCTGGCTCCGCGTCACGCTGCCGTGAGTTGATTACGTTTGATTATTTAGGAGCAGAGAAGATAGAAGCACTCACGGCCGAAGCGTCGCGATCGACTCGCGCGCTTCCAGGCCCGCCTCGGGCTCATGCCAGAACATCACTTCTTCTTCGCCCAGATGCCAGGACAGCGCCGCTTCGCGACCGTCGTGCATCGTCGGGAAGCTGATCAGCCCTCGCTCAAAGTCCAAGAGGTCAACACCAACAAGGTCCAGTTCACGAACCAGGTCACGCAAGCGTGACATGCTGCGGCGGTACTCGGCTTCATAGACGCTCTGCTCGCCGCCGTGCAGGCCCATCTCGATCCGCTCCATCGTGCGTCGGCACAGAACAATCTGCTCGTGAAGATCAACGATGTCCGTCACGACACGATTCACAAAAGGCAGCGCCCGGTTGGCCTCATCAACACAAAAGGTTCGGCGGGTGGTCGTTGTTTTGGTCTTCGTTTTGGTCGTGGTTTGCATCGTGGGTTCCTTGTCAGCGAAGTCGCGTGGCAAAGAACCTATCGACAGCCTGGGCCGATGAGTTGCTGCCCTTGTGCCCAAGAGCGCGGGATTAAGTGGTACGCTCTCACCTGATCGGACCTGAACACGGTACGACCGCGCCAGACCAGCGCGTTACAACCCGCAAGGTTTGACTAGGGCTACGCAAGCAAGTCTTGCGCGTCACCCTCGACCCCCAACATCTTGTATAGGCCAAGCCGAAGATCGAGTACCAGCGAGAAGAGCAACGGCACCACGATCAAGGTGAACAGAGTGGATACGATCAAACCCCCAACAACCACGCTACCCAGGCCCCGATAAAGTTCCGAGCCGCTGCCGGGCATCAAAACCAACGGCAACATGCCGGCCACACTCGTCGCCGTGGTCATGAAAATCGGGCGGATGCGTGTCCGTACCGAGGCGCGGATCGCCTCACGCGGCGCCATCTTGCCGGTGTCGTCGCCCTCGCCTTCGCCCAGGCCTGTCTCTTAT
>JARFRI010000200.1 GCA_029287335.1 Phycisphaera sp.
CCCCCCCCCCCCCCCCCCCCCCCCCCCCCCCCCCCCCCCCCCCCCCCCCCCCCCCCCGACCGATCCCCCCACCCCCCCGACCTACACAGAGCACTAGTCGTCGGCAGCGTCAGATGTGTATAAGAGACAGGGGCATGAACAAAAACGATTTCAACTTCATCTTCGACAACAACAACCTGTACGACAAGATCAAGCACGGCAAAGGCCTCGCATTTCCGCCGCTGTGGCGCGAGCGAAAAGAAGGCCAACCCTTCTTCGCACAGATCCAACTCAAGGGCGGCAAGCACGGCTTCAACCTCAAGAAAAACAATGCGACGGTCGATCCCGCTGACGTCACCGTCCCGCCTTATTACGCCGACCACCCCGCGATCCGAGAAGAGATCGCCAAGCACTACGAAACCATCCGCATCACCGATAACGAGGTCGGCCAGATCATCGCGGCACTGAAAGAAGACAAGCTATTGGATAACACCATGGTGGTCTTCTGGACTGATCACGGTATGGTCCTGCATCGGCACAAACAATGGCTCTATGAGGGCGGTATCCGCGTGCCGATGATCATCGCGGGCGGCGCTTTTGCGATTGAGCCGGGGTCGACGCGCGACGACCTGATCAGCGGTTTGGACATCACCGCGACAACGCTGTCACTATGCGGGATCAGTCCGCGCAAGCACGATTGGATCGAGGGGCGAAACTTCTTCGCACAAAATCATCAGCCGCGCGACTTTGTTATCTCCGCAAGAGATCGCTGCGACTACACCATTGATCGCGTTCGTTCGGTGACGACGAAGAAATACAAGTACTTGCGGAACTTCATGACGGATCGCACCTTCATGCAGCCGCAGTACCGCGACGGTCGGCCGTACATCGAAGCCGAGCGAGAGTTGTACAAACAAGGCAAGCTCAACGCGGTGCAGGCCTTCAAGTGGGGTCCGCGCGTGCCGGAGGAACTCTACGATCTGGAGAACGATCCAGACGAGATCAACAATCTCGCGAACGACCCGAAGTATGCCGAGGCCTTAGCCGAGCACCGCACGATCCTTGAGCAGTGGATCAAAGATACCGATGACAAGGGCCAATATCCCGAGAGCATCGACTCCTTGCGCGGCGTATTGACGCGATGGGACAAGCAGGCGGTGAATCCGGAATACGAGAAGGCACGCTAAGGCGATGAGGCGGATCAACCGCTTCGGGTCTAGTCTTTTTCGACGAGTGTGTAGCTGATGAGCTCTGAGGTATAGGTTTGGCCTTCTTCGATGAAGGTCGATTTAACGACGCCGACACCCGGCGCGATGTAGGTGGTGAAGTTGAAAGATTCGTCTTGGGTACTGGTCTCTTTGTAGACGATGCAGTCGAACACACCGGCCTTGGTGGTGACCTTTTCGTTCAGCGCGAGGACAGTCACGGTGGCGTCCTGGTCGTCGGCGTAGGGATGGTATTGGTCGCCGAGCTTAGCGGGATAGCGGTGGGCTTTATTGATCCCGCCGGGCTTTAGGATCTGCGTTTCTTCATCGACGTGCATGATGGTGTCGCACTCGTATCCATCGTGAAAAGCAAGCCAATATTCTAAGTCGATCGACTCGTTCTTCGCAGGGGGCTGGCCGATTTCGCGTTCGTAGTTTCTCAGCATGTACCAGGAAGTCTGGTCGAACGTGACGACCCCTTCGATGCGTTCGGTATGGATCAGGTCGGCATCGGCGTCTTCGTAAACCCAGGTATTGCCCAGGGCCAGTGGCGTGAGGGTGTCGCCCGCTTGCCCGCGCGATAGCGCTTCGTCGGCACGGACGAAGGACAGGCCCAGAGTGAGTGTGAGTGCCAGGGCAAGGGCGGTCATAGCGGCGTGTTTCATGGCGTTGGCTCGTTGAGATGGTTGAGGAATTGCACGAGCGTATCACTGAGCGCATCGCTGGCGGTGTGCAGGTGGCGCTCGAACTCTTCGTGCGTGGGGTGCTCGCCGTCGACCAGGTCGGTGACGGCCTTGACGGCACACAATGGCTTGTCATGCTGGTCGGCGACCCATGCGATCGCAGCGGCTTCCATGTCCTTGGCGACGGTGGCGACGGCCTCGATACGCGATGCATCGTCGTCGTTCATGTCGAGGCTGTTGCCCGAGCTGACCGCGCCTTGTTCCAGGCCCAGCGCGCCGCACCATTCCTCGACGTCGCAGAGTTGCCACCCGCCGTCGGCGTACTTCTCGAAAGGCGGTAGCGGGATGCGTCGGTCGTGGAAGTAGAACGGCCCGCCGGTGAGGTAGACCTTGCCGATCGTGCCGCCGCGCTTGATGAACCCACCACAGGTGCCCGCGTTGATGAGCAGGTCTGGGTCGAGCTTGTCAAGGACGAGTTGCGTGGCGACAGCCGCAGGTTGTGTGCCGATGCAATCGATCCCGAAGCGCCGGTCTGCCCCCATGACGATGACATCAACGCGCAGCCTGCCGACCGCCCCGTCATACCACCGCATCGGCATCGGCGGGCTGAGGTAGCCCTTGTCGGCCAGCTCAAGGCGACGGATCAACGGCAGGGCCTCGTCCTGCATGGCGAAGAGCAGGGCGACGTGTTTAATAGTCTTTGGCTTAGGCATTGATATAAAATAGTTTATCGCGTGGGAATAAGGCTGGCTGTCATTCGGTTCTCCCCCTGACCACCCGCCCCGTTACACTGATGGGCACCCGTATGAGGGACTTGAATCGTGGAAAGCACCGCCTTTAGAGAGCTCGCCCTGGCAGAGATGGACAGCGTCTATCGCATGGCCATGACCTTGGCTCGTAACCCCGACGACGCCTCGGACCTTGTGCAGGAGACGTTTCTCAAAGCCTTCAAATCCGAAGGCCGATTCGAGCTCCGCGACCACGGCGTCAAGCCCTGGCTCTTCAAGATCCTCCACAACAACTTTTACACCAAGGTCAAAAAGAAAAACCGCGAGCCCACCCTCGGCGATGACGTCATCAGCGAAGTCGCTGGCGGCACCCTCGGCGAGGTCGATGCGCCGCCGCCGGCATGGGACCTGGAACACCTGGACTGGGAACAAGTCGATGACCGGCTTAAGCACGCCATCGACGAGTTGCCCGATCACTACCGCGAGGTGCTGCTGCTCTGGGCGGTCGAGGGCTTGAAGTATCGCGAGATCGCGGACGTGTTGGATGTGGCTCTGGGCACGGTGATGAGCCGGCTGTACCGGGCCCGCGGGATCTTGACGCAGAACCTGGCAAGCCTGGCCGAGGAACACGGGATCAAAGCAAGCTAGCGCCCGCGTGGGCATGGAATAAGCCCGGCGATGGGCGTGTTTAAGTAGACGGGCAAAGGGCGTGGACCGATTTTCGTGACGACTCGGGGTGAGCCAAACGATATGAAACAAGACGACCAAACACCTTCGATGCCTAAGACGATGGACGAGATGCTCTCGGCGCTGGCCGACGGCGAGCTGGACTTCGCGGATCAGCCACAGGTCTTTGCAAAGATCGCGCAGGACCCCAAGGCCGTGCATCGCTTGGCCTACGAACAGCGCCTCAAGCACGCCTGCGCCAAGACTATGAGCGGCCCAGAGATGAAGTGCCCCAACGAACTGGCGGGCAAGCTCCTGGCCATGGCCAGCGACGCATCAAGCAAGACTTCCCCCCAAGCCCAACCCGTTCAAGCAACGCAGGCCCCGTACGCCGGCCTGCCGGTCCTCGCTCGCATCGGGCGCTGGGTGCCGACCGCCGTCGCCGCCGTCCTGCTCCTGGCCGCGGGCGTCCTGTTTAGCCAGACCAACCCCGGCGGGGCCGGCTTCAACACCCAGACCGCCTCTTTCCTCAGCTCCTCTCAGATCCAGAACTTCACCGGCCGACACTTCGACTGTGCCGAGCGCCCCGACCGGCTCAAAAACCCCGACCAGTTCGGCGGACACAACTTCGAACAACTGCCCGGCAAGCTCGGCGACTACTTCAAAACCGACACCAACGAGCTCGCGCTTAATCTTAATGGCATCGGCTACGACTACCAGCTCACCGGCACCTGCTCCATCCCCGGCTCCGGCGCCGTCCACATCATCTATCACAAACAAGCCGACCCCAGCCAGTCCATCAGCGTCTGGATCGTCCCCGCCAAGCCCGAGCAGGACAAGCTCGAACAAGGCCGGGTCTACACCGAGGTCGGGGACAACCTCCTCCGCCCGGTGATCTTCTGGCGCGACGCCGGCCTGCTCTACTACGTCGTCGGCGACTCGATCCAGGACTGCGACAAAGCCGTCAAACAACTTCGTCACGCCGCCTGACGCACTCAATTAAGCTCCTTATGCCTCGTGAAGCCCACGCCGCAACGGCGTGGGCTTCTGTTTTTCTCCACCGGCCATCCCCACCGTGGAAACCCCGTGCATAACCTGCCTAACATCGCCCAAGCCCGCCTCGAAAACCCCGGTTTTTGCCCATCTAGGCCCGGTGGATTAAAGTGCGGCGTCAAAAGAAGATATAAGGACTACCGAAGATGAAAGTCATTTGTGATCGTGGGGCATTAGTTGAGTCGTTAAACCTCGTGGCAGGCGTCGTCGTCGCGCGCACCCCCAAGCCCGCGTTGCGCTGCGTGTTCGCCTCGGCCAAGGACGATGCGCTCACGCTCTCTGCCACCGATACCGAGGTCTCTATCCGCATCTCCACCCCGCGTGTCGAGGTGCAGGACGCTGGTGATGCGCTGATCCCCGCCGACAAGCTCCAGCAGATCACCCGCGAGTCGATCGACCCGACGCTGACGATCTCGACCAAGGACGAGACGACGACGATCAAGGGTGCCGACTCGACCTTCAAGCTGCTGGGCTACCCCGTCAGCGACTTCCCCGATGTCCCCGAGTTCCCTGCGGATGCCGACTTTGAGCTTCCTGCTGGCGACCTGCACAAGCTCATCGCTCAGACGCTCTTCGCCACCGCCCGCGAAAATTCGCGCTATGCCATCAACGGCGTCCTCCTGGAGCGACACAACAAAGATCTCACCGTCGTCGCCACGGACGGCCACCGCCTCGCGCTAGCCAAAGGCAAGTGCAAGAGCCTGCAGGACGCCGACCGCAACGCGATCATCCCGACCAAAGCCCTGAACCTGCTGCTGCGTCTGTTCGACGATGCTGAGCAGACCGTGCGTGTGAAAGTCGCCGAGAGCCAGGTGCTCTTCGCGACGGATACGGCCGTGCTCGCAAGTAACCTCGTCGAAGGCAACTTCCCGCCCTACAAGGACGTCGTTCCCAAGGACGGCGACAAGAAGGCGACACTGCCAACGGACATCTTCATCTCTGCGGTCCGCCGCGCAGGCCTGCTGACGAACGAAGAGTCCAAGGGCGTCCGCATGGCCTTTGATCAGGCTGGGCTAACGATCACCAGCCGAGCCCCGGAGATGGGTGAAGCGGAGATCAAGGTCGAGATGCCCGAGTACACCGGCGAGCCCGTCGAGATCGGCTTCAATCCCGCGTACCTGCTCGATGCCCTGAAAGTCATCGACGAGAACCAGGTGTTCTTAGACCTCAAGGCCGGCAACAAGCCCGGCGTGCTCCGGACGGGCCCGAACTTCCTGTACGTCGTGATGCCGGTGAATCTTCAGTAGGTTTGATGTAGGGTGGGTGGAGCGAAGCGATACCCACCGCAAATCTTCTTGAACATCCAATTTCTCGCGGTGGGTATCGTTTCACTCCACCCACCCTACGTTCTGTCATGACCTTCTCCTGGACCGACATCGACGAAATCGCTTATCAGCTCACCGAGCAGCGGGGCGGGGATGATCCGTTGACGGTGAAGTTCACGGCCCTTCGTGCGATGGTGGAAGGGCTTGAGGGCTTTGAGGCCGAGCCGGGCCAATCGGTCAACGAACAGCTGCTTGAAGCCATCCAGCAGGCATGGATCGAGGAGAAGCAGGATGCGGATGCCGACGAAGACGATGACGCGTCGGGCTACCGCCCCAACCAGCCATTCCGTTAAAAAGGATTTGGCCAGCCCGCTTCAGCGGGCTGGCCGGATGAGTCCTTTTTAACCCCACCCGCGCGATTCAATCGTCTACAATACCGGTACCGATGGCTACTGAATCACCCTCCGCCATCCCGACGAACGCCCCAGAGAGCGATCACGACGAGCAGGCTCAGCCTGCCAAGGTGGACGCGCCGGTGGTGACCCCGGACATGCTCCGGCAAGGCGATCCGCCCGTCGGCTGGGTCGGCAGGCAATACCGCAGCTTCGAGAACTGGCTAACCGAGAAGTCGACCGAGTCCAACCGCTGGCACCGCTTCCTCGCGTGGGTGTTCCTGCCCCTGGCGTACCGTTCGGGGATCAAGCTGGGCCAAAAATCTGCGGCCGGCGACTACGAGGTCGTTGTCCCCTTCACCACGTTCAATAAGAACTGGTACAACGCCATGGCCGGGGCCGCGCTGCTGGGCAACTCCGAAGTGGCCGGGGGGATGTACATCTTCAACCAGGTCGGCCCGGAATACACGGTGGTCTGCAAGGAGCTTCACTACAAGTTCCGCCTGCCCTGCGTGGGCCCAGCGATCTACCGCGTCAAGCCCGTCGACGACATCGCCGAGCTGAAAAAGCACAAGCTCGAGTTCAATGTCACCGTGGACATGCACATCGTCCAGGCGGTCCACCACAAGGACGAAAAAGAACGCAAGGTCGGCAAAGCCACCGCGACGTTCCACGTCGCGCCCAAGGCCAAGCTCCGCGCTCGTCAGGCCCAGACGCAAACCCCGCCGCCGCTGCGACTGGGGCTCGGGCTGGTTTGGCCCGCGATCCTTTCACTGGCCGCGCTGATCGGCGCGTTGGTGATGGCTCATTGGTGGCCGGCCGCTGGCGCGGGCGTCTGCCTGTTGGCATTCACGTCGACCGCATGGGGCTACCTGATCCAGCACCGCCCACCGCAGCGTTGGGTCGCCCTCATCGCCACGCTGTTCTGCATGCTCGGCCTAACGGGCCTGGGCATCTGGGCCGCGATTGCGGCGTCGCCGCTCTGGACCTCCGTGTCGTTCGCCGCCGCAGGTTCGCTATTTCTTGCCGCGATCGCGATCGCCTGGCCGATTAAGCCGAAGACGCCGGGCTGATGGTTCAGCACACCATCCGCTGGGTGCCACACAACTTGCCTAGGCAAGCTGTGTGCGAACTGCTCTAGAAATAAAAAGAACACTTTGCACATAGCTGCCTGCGGCAGTTATGTGGCACCCAATTGTTTTATGAATTGAATCAGCGTCACGGCCAAACGACCACTTCGCGGGTCAGCTTGATGCCGGTCTTGTCGTAAACGACTTTTTCGACGTATTCGATGACTTGATAGACGTCCTCGGCTTGGGCGTCTTTCTTGTCCGCGACGATGAAGTTGGCG
>JARFRI010000202.1 GCA_029287335.1 Phycisphaera sp.
TTGTTCGTCTCGTGGGCTCGGAGATGTGTATAAGAGACAGCTTCGGTGTGGATAACGTAGACCGCGTTGCAGCCGGTACGCACACTGTCTGCGATGGCCGAGACGCCCAGCGAGAAGAAGCGTCGGCTGGTCATCAACACCACTGACCGCCCCGCCGCCTCATCCCGCATCGCCCCAGCAGACGCGGCACCGGCCAACCGTCCATCGCAGTCCAATCCGCCTTGCATGGGTTGCCAGCGTGAGAGCAGCAGCGACGCGGTGTCGTCCAACTCGCCAAAGATGGACAGATCAATCGGGCCGGTGCGGTGCTGCTCGAGCATGTGCTGCGCATCGCTAAGGTCCCGCCGAAGCCGACCGAGCACGACCGACACATCGACCAGCGAGCTGCCCGGCGGCGGAGAGTCGCGGCGGGCGGGCATGGGCTGGGCCTGGTCCGTATCCGTTTGCGTCTCCCTAAAATGCGCCAGGCCGGCACGGACGATTTCACTGGGCAAGGTCTTGTGCTGCTCAAGCCATGGCCGAAGCGCACGGATGACCCCGCCCGGGCCGGCGTGTGGATCGAGCGTCAGCGTCGTGGCTGGCGTGATTGCCGGTGGTGCCTCGTCGTCTTGCTGGTCAATAGGTGCCACGCTACGCATCGCGGCTTGCACCAAATCTGAGACGCCCAGGCCGGTTGGGTCCAGGATCAACACTTGCTGGCAGCTCTCGGTGTGCCGCTGGATCATGGTGGTATCCAAGGGCGCGAGCACACCAAGCCGAAGGATCGGCAGCCGGCCCGCTAAGCCAAGCTCGCCCATCGCCTGCCGCGTCCAGCCGAACGACCGCCCGATCGTGATCAATGCCAGGGGCAGCTCCTCGTCCTTGCCCGACGGGTTGACCGCCACGTTGACCTGATGGGCCCGCAGCTCTGTCAACGCGGTTGAGGCCGGGTCGGCGTTGTCGACCGCCCGCTTGCTGATCTGATCATTGCCCTGGGTGCCTGGGTAGTGGTTGGGCGAACACTTGATGGTTGCGGCGCCATGCATCAGGCTCGTAGGCAGGGCTAAGGCGACGGGCTGGCCCGACACTTTGCTGACCTCGATCCCAGACTTGGCGAAAGCCATCGCCTCGTCCTGCAGGGCTGGTTCGATGACGACCCACCCCGCGCGACGCAGCAGCGCAACCGCCGCCTCGCCCGCGCGGGTGTCGCTGTCGCCAAAGCACAGCAGCACCGCGCCCGGCTGGCAATGTTCACTGAGCGAACGCTTAGGTGTGAGCATCGACCCCGCCGCATCGATCACGCCCAATGCATCGAACACACCCACCGCAGACTGACCATTGAGATACGCGCTGCTGAGTGCCGCGATCGCCTGGCGTGCATCGGGCTGGATCAGTGTGTTGAGCCCCTTGTCCTTCAGCAGCGCCTCGTGATCGTCTAGTAACTCCGCGTATCGCATTGGCCCGTCGAGTTGTGAGCCGACAAACAGCTGCACCCCGCACTCAAGCCCGGCCTTGATGAGCATCTCGATGCCGCTGAGCACCGCGTAGCCGTCGGTCTGGATCAGGCGGGGTTGGATCGACATAAGTTCAAATCATTGGCTGGCACAGTTGGCGACGCGGACGACCCCGCGACGCGGTGCCCGTTATCATCGGCCCCCCCACCGCCATGAGCAAACGACCCGCCACCCCAAGCACGCCAAAAGACACGCCCGCCCGCATCGTGCTGGCGGGCTGGGGGTTGATTACGCCGCTGGGTTTAGGCGCCTGGGCGACGTTTTCTTCGCTGTTGAAAGGGCGAACCCTCAGTGATCGAGCCGGCGAACTGCCCGAGGACATCGCGCCGGTCGATCTGGCACGGGCACTGGGCAGCGTCGTCTGCGTTCAGCACAGCCACGCCGACCCGGCCGTCGAGCTCGCCGAGCGCGCGGTGCGTGAGGCGGCGACCATGGCGGGCCTGTCTCCCAAGGGCCTGCCGCTGTGGTTGGGCACAAGCAAGGGCGCGATCGCCAAGGCGTCCAACCACCTCGGGCTTGGCCGACCCCTGACCGACGACATCGCCAGCTGCCTCGCGATGGGACCGCACGCCTATCTGTCGCATCAACTCACAGCTCGGCTGCACACCCAAGCCAGGACGCACCACGTGGCGGCCTGTTCGTCGGGGCTGGTCGCGCTGGATGCCGCGCGACGGGCCTTGCTCAATGGCGGGTCGGATGCGTCGCCCTATGCCATGGTCGCCTCGGCAGACGCCGCGATCACTCCCGCGTTGGTCTACAGCTACCTCCGCCTGGGCGTGCTGGGCAACATGACCCGCGACACGTACACCCAGCGGCCCCTCGATGCCCGTCGCCAAGGCTTCATGCTCAGCGAGATCGGCGCGGCGGTGCTGCTCAAACGCCTCGCCCCCGACGAGCCGATGCCCGCCAACGCGATCGAACTCATCGACACGACGACCGCCTGTGAGCCGTATGACATCATCCGCTCGCCCAGCACGATGACCAGCCTGGCGCACCTCTGGCAGCGCGTCAGCCACAACAAGATCATTGATGTGATCCACCCCCATGCCCCGGGCACCGTTGAGCACGACCCGGCCGAGCTCGGCGTCCTCCTCCCGCCGCCGAGCCCGAACGGGCCATCCTCACCCGACCTCTACGCCGTCAAAGGCGCGATCGGCCACAGCCTGGGTGCGTCAGGCCTGGCCTCCCTTGTTGTCGCCGCCCTCTCGCTACGCAGCGGACGACGCCCACCCATGCCTTGGCTCAGCGAGCCGATGCAGTTGCCAAACGGCTCGCGATTGCAAGCCGATTCCTCCATGCGTCCATGCAAGCAAACAGGCACCCATGCGGTCTTGGCCGCAGGATTCGGCGGGCACCTCGCCGCGGCCGTCCTTCAAGGAAATGGCCGCAGCGAGGCTCCACCGAATGCCACTTGTGTACAGCCCTCCTAAGGCTGTGTTCCTCCTTCAAGTGGCGCCGCCCCGGGTTTCTCTTGTTCATCCTCAACGCCGGGCTTCTCATCAGCCGAGTCATCCCCACGCCCCGTGACGGGATAGAGCTGACCCAACTGCAAGTAGCCCAAGACCACGATCACCACCGCGACCAGGACGCCAAAGAATGTAAAACGATCTTGTCGTACAGACATGAAACAGGCTCCCTTAGCCGCCCCACGCTGCCGAATGCATGCGGGAGAAAACGACGGCTAGCCGAACACTCGGCTATGAACCCCACCCAATCAACTAAGACTAGTGTGTCCTTAAAACCCAGCCGGGTCAAGGAAAATCCGTGAAACCAGTAAAAATAGACCTATGACGTGATGCTTAACGGGGTGCCACTCAACTGGCCAAAGGCCTGCTGAGTGCCAAATCTCAAGTTTTTTATCCAGAACAGTTTGCACATAGCAGCCCTGTCGGGCAGTTATGTGGCAGCCCGGAAAAGTCGTCGGTGTTCCGCTTCATCCCTTGCGCATCACGATCGTCGCATCGTGCCCGTACCGGAAGTAGTCCTGCCGCATCCGTACCGACGGCGTCTGGGACATCGCCCAGTCCATAAGCTTGAGCGTCGGCAAACGCCGGGCTGGGGCGGTCTGGGTCGGGGCGTCGGCCGAGGCTCGATCTGACAACAAGTTAAATACCAGTGTCTCGCTCGTTGCCTGCCAGGCATTACTCAATAACGCAATCGCGGTGTCGTCGTCCATCGTGTTGAGCGTGCCGGAGATCGCGATCACCTGCGGCTGATCGATCGACAGGTACGACGCATCCTGAACAAAGTCGCCCGTCACAAATCGGCTGCGCGCCAGCCCCCTGCTATTGGCAAAATCAATCACGGGCTCAACCCCATCAACCCCGACAAACGACTCGTACGCAATATCCTTGCCCAGCATGTACGCCGAAAAATCGCCCCGGCTGCACCCCGCGTCCAGCACGCGCTTGCCCAACATAAACACCATCTCGGTCATCACGCGGAACCTCAGCCGCTGGGACCGCTCACTGGCCCAGAGCGTCACGCCGAAGTTTGAGCCGTGGTCGACGTGGGCCTGCTGGTATGGTGACAGGTAGTTGTCAGTTGAGTGTGGGATCATGCCTCTATCGTAGGCTTACTCACGAGAATGAGCGCGGGTGCCACATCGCGGGTATCAGCCCGCATTGTGCCGAACTTCAGAAACCAACCAACAGTCGTTCGCACTAAGCGTCCTGATAGACGCGAAGTGGCACCCATCTCAAATAGGGAAAACTATGAACACACAACCCATCGCGCTTCTCCAACAGCACTTCGGCTTCGATCAGTTTCGGCCCGGCCAACAAGCCGTGATCGATCACCTGCTCGATGGGCGGTCCGCCGCGGCCGTGTTCCCCACCGGCGGGGGCAAGTCCCTTTGCTACCAACTGCCTGCGCAAGCCCTGCCCGGACTGACGCTGGTCGTCTCGCCGCTCATCGCGCTGATGAAAGATCAGATCGACGCGCTGACCGCACGCAACATCCCCGCCGCTCGGCTTGACTCCAGCCTCGACGCCGACGAATACCGATCCATCATGGACCGCCTCCGCACCGGCCAACTCAAGCTGCTCTATGTCGCGCCCGAGCGCTTCGCCAACGAACGCTTCCGCGAGATGGTCGCGCGGCTCGATCTCTCGCTCTTCGCCATCGATGAGGCGCACTGCATCTCCGAGTGGGGCCACAACTTCAGGCCCGACTACCTCAAGCTCGCACGCTTCGCCAAGGACGCCAACGCCCAGCGCATCCTCGCGCTAACCGCGACGGCCACGCCTGCCGTGCTCGACGACATCCGCCGGGTCTTCGACATCTCGCCCGAGGCCGCGGTCCGCACCGGGTTTTACCGACCAAATCTTGATCTGCGATTTACCCCCGCCCAGGCAAGCCAACGCGATCACCTGCTCATCGAAAAAATGAAGAGCCGACCGGCTGGGCCGACGATTGTGTATGTCACGCTGCAGCGCACCGCTCAAGAGGTCGCCGAGCAACTCGCCCAAGCCGGCATCGATGCACGCCACTACCACGCGGGGATGAAACCCGAGGATCGCAGCGCCACGCAGGACTGGTTTATCAACAGCAGCGCTGGCGTCGTCGTTGCGACCATCGCTTTTGGCATGGGCATCGACAAGGCAAACATCCGCTATGTGTACCACTACAACCTGCCCAAGTCCCTGGAAAACTACGCCCAGGAGATCGGCCGAGCCGGCCGCGATGGCGAGCCCGCGATCTGCGAGACGCTCGTCTGCCTTGACGACCGCTGTACACTCGAAAACTTCGTCTACGGCGACACGCCCACCGCATCTGCGGTCCAAGGCCTGGTCCACCACGTCCTTGGCCACCAAGACGACTTCGACCTGAGCCTGTATGAGCTCTCGGCACAATACGACATGCGGCCGCTCGTCGTGCGGACCCTACTGACCTACCTCGAACTCGATGGCCTGATCCTCGGCGGCTCGCCCTTCTATGCCAACTACAAGTTCAAACCTAACATGCCGTCCGCCCAACTACTTGACCAATTCACCGGCGAACGACGCGACTTCATCGCCGGCATTCTGCGCTGCGCCAAGAAAGCAAAGACCTGGTTCGACATCGACGTCGATCACGCCGCCCGCGTCACCGGCAGTGATCGGCAGCGTGTCATCACCGCGCTGGACTACCTCGGCGATAAAAACATGCTGGAGGTCAAGGTCTCCGGCGTCCGCTACCGCTATCGCCGATCCGACCAAGCTGCCGACGCAAGCGCCGTCGCCGACGACCTGACCAACCGCGTCACCAAACGCGAGCGTGCGGAGTTGGATCGATTGCAACAGGTGATCGACCTGGCCCATCAAAAAGACTGCCAGACCCGCACGCTCGGCCAACACTTCGGCGAAGAGATCGAGCCTTGCGGCCACTGCTCGGCTTGTCGATGTGAAGTTTCAGACACAACCCACGGATCATCATCGGCAGACTTCACAATCGACGACGCGCTTTGGCAGCAAGCCATCGCATTGCGTAAAGCGAAGCCCGCTGTGCTGAACGACCCGCAAGTCTTCGCCCGCTTGCTCTGCGGGATCACCAGCCCGGCCCTGACCCGAGCCAAGCTGTCCAAGCACGACCTGTTTGGTGCGCTGGCGGATGTGCCATTCAATGTGGTGCGTGACAGGGCCGAGCAAACCTGACATCCGTATGTTGGGTGCCACTTCGCGTCTATCAGGACGCTTAGTGCGAATCATCGTTGGGACGTTTCTGTGTAACGGCACTAAGCGGGCTGATACCCGCGAAGTGGCACCCATGCTTTGATCGAACCACCCCATCCCCCGCGCGCTTTGCGGTATCCTCTTGCACCATGCCCAGCCCCGCACTCGATCAAGACCTTGCCGACCGTCTGCGCGGCAAGTTTCTTGTCTTCGATGGGCCTGATGGCAGTGGCAAGTCCACCCAACTCAACCGCTTTATCGAAGCCGCTGAAGCGGCCGACCTGACCGTCTGCGAGGTCCGCGAGCCCGGCGGGACGCACATCGGCGAGGAGATCCGCAAGGTCCTGCTCGATGCCAAGCACGAGCAGTCCCACCCCATGGACCTGCGCTGCGAGATGCTGCTGTTCATGGCCAGCCGGGCCCAGCTCATCGCCCAGCGCGTCGAGCCGGCGATCAAGCGCGGCGAGCTCGTCATCGCCGATCGATTTATCTCCTCGACCCTAGCCTATCAGGGCAGCGCTGGTGGCCTGCCGATCCCCGACATCCTCGCCGTCGGCCGGGTCGCGTTGGGCAAGTACTGGCCCAATCTCGTGGTCGTCTTCGATGTCGATGCGCAGACCGCGCAACTCCGGATGAACCCGCTGCTGCGTGGCAAAGAGTTCGATGCTTCCAAAGACCGCATCGAATCCAAGGGCGAAGCCTTCCACCGCCGCGTCCGCCAAGGCTACCTCGAACAGGCACAGCAAGACCCCCATCGCTACCTCGTCATCGACGCGACCCGCGAGCCGGACCCGATCTATGAAGATTTAATCGCGGGGATCAGTGGCAAGCTTTGAGGCACGCGACGCAATAGCCGCGATGGTACTCATCGCCGGCTCATCGTCTTTAGCAGGCTGCCGCAAAGTCTTTCAGGAGGGTGAGGCCCCTGCCGAACCGCGAGTGACACGGATCACGATTTGAATTTGCGCGTTCGGTGCCGTGGTCAAGGCTCCATCGAATCATCGCAGTGCGCAGATTCAAAACGGGATCCGTATGACAGAAGACTTGCGGTTCGGCAGGAGCCTCACCCTCCCGTCAATCCTCGATCAGCTTGAGCACCTTCTTGACGTACGCCCGGGTCTGCGGGCCGCCGTGCTTTTCGATCATGTCGCGGGGTGACAGGTCCGGGTACTTGCGCTGGCCTTTGGCGACCCTTGTCGGGCCCATGTGGTACGCCGCGACGGCCAAGGCGACATCGCTGTCAAACCGATCAAGCAGATACGCCAGGTACAGTGTGCCGACGTGCAGGTTGTAGTCGATGTCGTAGAGGTCGCCGTCGTCGATGTCTTCGAGTCGCTTGACATCCGCCAGCGCGATCTCGGTGATCTGCATCAGACCCTTGGCGCCCAGCGGTGACTTAGCCCGCCAGTCGCCGCCGCTCTCGGCCTCCACCACCGCTTGCACGAGGATCACATCCAGCCCCTGCGCGTCCGCGTGGTACGTGATCCGCTCATCGATGTAGTGCCGGATCGTTGCGTTGCGGTACACCTGCTTGACGAGTAGCCCCCCGCCGACAATGACAACCACGAGCACGGCTGCCCACCACAGCCAGCCGGGCTCGTAGCCGAAGACCTTCGGCCCACGTTTTGTCCAATCCGTTGATCGCATCCCCGCAGTTTATCCGAGCGCGAAGGATCAATCCGCGTTCTCAAACACGACCTCGATCCGTGCGAACGTGTCGTTCTCGATCTGGATCGCAAGCTTGCGGATCGTCTCGCTTGGTTCGGGCTCGCCGTAGATCGGCGTCTCACCCCGCAAAACGAAATGCGCCTTGGGCGAAGAGTTTTTGATCACCGCGCCGTTATTGGGGTTCTGGCCATCGGGGTTGGGGGAGGTTGCCAGCGGCCGGGCATCCATGATTTGGAACTGCGCGAGCTTCGGGGTCACGATCGATGCACGGATCGTTTTGCCGTCTTGTTCGAGTATCGCGGATCGTTTGTCGGCCGAGAGCGTGATCTGTGCACGGGTGTGGGCGAACCACCAGATGTCCCCGGGCTCGTCGAGCCGGACCTTGTCCACCAGGCGCACCGCGTCCTGCTCGGCATCCAGTTGGATCGTCCGTTTTGCCTTGGCGTCATAGGCCTGGGAAAGATCAACTTCAAGCGTGTTGCCAACGAGCGTGACCTCGGCGTTCGCGTCGCGGTGTTGTCCGCCGCTCTTGTCGGGGTTGATCAATAGCGTGTTGTGCCCCTCCGCGCGGTTGCGGTAGTAGCGCCAGCGCCCCGCACCTGGATCGAAGTAGCCCGGCAGGTTGTAGTCGTCGCCGCCAAGATCGATCAGCCAGCGGACACCCTGCGATTCGAGGATGAATGAGCCCAGGTCCATCTGCGCGTGGCCGTGATCGATGGCCCCGCCCTTGAGCCCGACGTACCACGCGTTTGGATCGTGCCAGTTGCTGCGCATCGCGCCGACGTCGGCGGAGTGAAACACGGTGGCCAACGGCATGGCCTGAGCGTCCTGTGCCACGATCGTCGGGTCGTACCACAGCAGGTCCAGCGCGCCGCCGCGGTTGTGCTCCGCTGCGAATCGTGCGTAGCCGGGCTGGTCGTATCGCTTGGCGAAGTAAAACATGATGGGCGATCGCGGCGTCTTCGCCTTACCGTCGCCGAAGTTGTAGGCCATGCCTGTTGGCCCGGTCATCTGCATGGGGAAGCCGGCGGTGACATCGAAACCGGGCGCCTCACCGAGTTTGAAGTCGTGTCCCAGCGCGGACTGCAGCGACGCGATCGCCAACACGTTGTAGCTGGTGCCAAAGCCCCAGTAGCCCGGCCCCTCGTCGTAGCCGCCGTCGGGCGCATAGCGTTTCATACTGATGGGCAGCGACGCCACGGCCTTGTCGATCAGCTGCGCAGCTAGCTCTGGCTCGTCATCCGCGATCGCCAGCGCCGCCATGATCAGCCCGCCATTGCAGACCTGGTTCCAGTTGATCTTCGTGCGTGTCCACCACGATTTTTGTTCGTACGCAAGCAGGCCCGGCTCGATCCCGTGCCTGATGATCGCATCGCGGATCGTGGCGCGCTGCGCATCTGACCAATCGTCGTAGAGCCAGTCGTAGGCGATGGCGAAGGCCGCCGCCATGACCGAGACGTCGAGAAAGTGGTCGGGGTTCCAGTCCTTGAAATTCGCCGCGGCTTGCAGGTCCGCCCAGATGCGGTCGAGGTAGCGCTGGCCGCCTTCGATCTTGTAGAGCATCGCCAAGCTCTTGACGCGCCTCAGGACATCATTGCTTTCATACAGCAGCCGACGCCCATCGCGGAGGTCGTACTGCGCGACGGGTTGATCAAAGAGTCCTTCGCTGATCTCTTTAAACTCGCCGTACCAGCGATTGGCCAACGGGTCGGTCTTCACCAACTCAGCGATGCGTTTGAAATCGTCCGCATGCGCGAGGACGCGCGGGTGATCGGGCTTGAGGGTGTCCAGCGTGTCGGCCTGAGCCGATTGCCCAATGGAACAGGCTAGAAAAGCGAGAACGACAGCAAAAAATCGGTACTTCATGGGTGCTCCGTCCATGTTGACGTCGACAGAGCCAAGCTATTTCATCGAATCGATCACCGTCGGCCGTCGGTCGGGCCTTCGAAGTCGTCGGTGCGGAACGGCGAGGCGGGCAGGCCTTCTTCGTTGATGAGGTTCGCTTCGTCGGGATTGTCTTCCCACGCATAACGCACGGCGACAGGGTTTTTGACTTCGTCGGACCAAACCCCGATCAAAGCGTCTTCTAAGCCATCTGGCTGCAATATTAAGCTGGCATTCGCCTTGAAGAATTTGCCGTCCTTCCCTGCGATCGTGAACCCTTGAATCTGAACTTCTTCTTGAAAGGGCTTTTGATCTTCAGGCTGTCTGACCCGCAGTTCACTACCAAAGGTCTTCATCACGATGTTGATTGACTTGCCATCATCCTGCACGCCGAAACCTGAATAGACCGGCCCGCTCTTGACCACATCTTTCTTGCCATACGTATCCGCCAGCGCCCAGCGTGCCAGGCGTTTGCCGACGTCTTGTTTGTTGCGGGGGTGGATGTCGTTGGCGGCACCGATGTCGATGGTGACGGCCATGCCGGTGTTGTCGACGTCACGCAGAGTCTTGAACTGCGCATCTCTGAGGCTGTCTCTTATACACATC
>JARFRI010000251.1 GCA_029287335.1 Phycisphaera sp.
GCACCAGCAAACAAACGGCGCCCCCTGATTGGTCGGCGTTGGATACGACCGCGTTCATGCAGATCGTGGAAACGCTCGCGGCACCGGAGATGGAAGGCCGAGACGCGGGGACCAAGGGGATCGATCTGGCGCGGGATTATCTGGTCGAGCAGTTCAAGGCCACGGGCCTAGTGCCGGCGTTCATGATCGATGGCAAGCCCAGCTACATCCAGCCGTTCACGCTGCGGATCGGTAAAGACGAAAACGACGAGGTGATCGAAGCGACGGTATACAACGTCGGCGGGTTGCTGCCGGGTGTCGGCAACCTTAAAGACGAAGTGCTCGTCATCGGCGGGCACTACGACCACGTTGGCTACGGCCACATCGGCTCACGCGCGAAAGACCAGAAGGGCGAGCTGCACCCCGGTGCCGACGACAACGCATCCGGCACGGCCGGTGTAGTCTTACTCGCCGAATATTTTGTCGATCGTGCTGTTGAAGAAGTCGAACGAGAAGGTTTCCATCCGACGACGCCCCGCCGAACGATCCTCTTCACCTGCTTCGCCGCCGAAGAGCGCGGGCTCATCGGCTCGCGCTACATGACACGCAACCCCGACCAGTGGGCCTTCGATGCCAAGCAAATCAACGGCATGATTAACATGGACATGATCGGTCGGCTGCGCAACAACGAGCTCTACATCTTCACCGACGACACCGGCAAGCAGTGGCGTGACTGGGTCAAGCGGGCCAATCAAAATGTCCGGCTTGATCTGAAGTGGGATGTGCGCCCGCCCGGGGGCAGCGACCACAGCCTGTTCATCGCGGCGGGCATCCCGGCCGTGTTCTTTAATACCTGGCTGCACGAGGACTACCACGCGCCGGGCGACACCGCGGACAAGGTCAACGCGGCGGGCTCGATCGCGGTGCTTCAAATCGTTGCCGGCTTAGCGGAACACGCCGCGACGACCGCCGATCGCATCACGTTTGTCGCGCCCAAGCCCAGCCCGAAGCCCTACTTGGGGGGCAAGCTGGCCGACATCGAGGTTGGCGTGCTGATCGAGGATGTGCTGGCCGATGGGCCGATTGACAAGGCCGGGGTGAAGAACGGCGACGTGCTGTTATCGATCGTCGGCCAGGCGGTGAACAGTCCCGGGCAGGTGCGTGGCGCTCTAGCCAAGCTCAAGGCCGGCACCAACGTGAAGCTCGAAATCAAGCGCGGCGACGAAACGCTTGAGCTGACCGTGCTGCTGGGGATTCGGTGGTAGGGGCCGACGTTTAGCGGGCGACGCGCAGCGTCCCTTGCGCGTCGCCCGCTAAACAGTGATGAATGCATTGCCTTGGTTCGCCACCGACGCGTATCGGTGCCTAAGATATGCCCATGAGCACACCCACCAAAACCGGCGTCATCATCTGCGATCACGGCAGCCGACGAGCCCAGTCCAATGAAAGCCTTGAAGAAGTCGCCAAGCTCTTCGCGGCCCGCTTTTCCGACAACTGCGACATCGTCGAGCCGGCCCACATGGAGCTGGCGATGCCTGACATCGCCGCGGCGTATGCCGCGTGTGTCCAGCGCGGGGCCAAGCACATCGTGGTCCTGCCGTTTTTCCTCGCCCACGGCAAGCACTTCATGCGCGACATCCCCAGCCTGACCAGCCAGGCGGCCGCGGATTTCCCCGGCACGACGTACCAGATCGCTGAGCCGTTGGGCATCGACAACCTGATCCTTGACCTGCTGAAGAAACGCCTGGATGCGAACGACCAGCCGATCCTCGCCAGCGGTGAGGACGATCCGCGTCTCAAAGACACGCCCGCGACCGACAAGCGGATCCAGTGCAACACCTGCCCGTTTGAGCTGAATAAAGACACCGGCGTGGTCAGCATCAAAGCCGGCAGCGGCGTCGTGGCCGGCGGGGTTCGGTACTAGCGTCTCTCCAAAGCTCCAGGCGGAAGCCAGGAGCAGCCGGTTACAAATCGCTCTTTCACGTTGCCCAAGCCCGTTCATCCCTGCTCCGTTGCGATCGCCTGGAGCTTTGGAGTCAACCGGAGACTTCAGCGCGTCTCGTCGTCTTCTTCGTCACCGTCCCAATCCTCGTCGTCCTCTTCATCTTCATCAAAATCCTCGTCATCGTCGTCGGCTTCTTGATAGGGCTTGTCTGAGAAGAGCCCGAAGGGGTCGCGGTCTTCTTCTTCGTCGTGTGACCCCATCCCACCGGGGTTGGCTGAGGGCCCAAGGTCATCGTCGTCATCGGGTTCTTCATCGTCCAGTTCCTCTTCTTCGTCGCGGCGGAACAGTTCGTCTTCTTCCGTGAGCTTGTCGTGATCGACATAACGCTCGCTGCTGGCCTGCCAGGCATCGACCCGGTCGGCGGACTGCCCGGCTCGGCGCGCGGCGCGGTCCTCATCGATGGCCTTGAGTTGGCGTTGCTTCCACCGCCGAAGCAGGAACATCACCACGAAGAACATCACTGTCAACAGCGTGACTAGCACGATCATCGACAGGTTCCACCATCCCTTGGCCAAGGCCTCATCGCGGTCGAGTTCTGCAAGCAGCCAGATCATCCCGAGAGTTTACCGCCGATAGGAGAATCCACCGCGATTTCCTGCTTCCGAAAACCGATCGCCCGTTAAACTGATCTTTCTTGTGGCCGAGCCTCGGCCGACCGTTTTCTAAAAACACCCCCTTCGGAGGATTCGCCATGACACGATCTGCAATCAAACACGCTGCTTTAATCTTGGCAGCCTGCCTGCTCCTGACCGGCTGCATCCCGGTCAAGAACGTCGAGAAGGCCTGGAAAGACGCCAAGGCCGACGACGCCCTCGTCGGCACATGGGTCGACAAGAACGACGGCGACGGCATGGTCGGCTTCGTCCAGACCGACAAGGGCTTCCTCGTCACCTCCGGCACCTCCGGGCTCGAAGGCGGCTGCCGATCCATCACCACCAACGGCCACAAGTACATCATCATCGCCAAGTTCCGCGCCGCCATCCTCGGCTTCGACAACGTCGATGATGACACCAAGGACGCCACGCTGCTGCGCTACACCGTCGAGGACGACGCCCTGACTCTCTACACCTACAACCAGGAAAAGATCACCGCCGCGGTCAAAGACAAAAAGGTCCCTGGCAAGATCGACGAAAACGACAGCGCATCACTGAACGAACTCGATGCCCAAACGATCAAGTGGCTCGGCGAGATCGGTGGCGAGAAAGACGGCTGGGACGAACAGAACTACAAGCGGAAGTAACGTAGCTTTGTGGGCTGCTGACTTTCCGTCTTGGCTCGGGCTCCTTCTCCCTCTTAGGGAGAAGGCGGGGGATGAGGGTCGGGCGTGTAACAAACCACGGCGTGTTAAGCGTGTTAAGTATTTCATTGTGAATTGAACGCTGGACCCTCACCCCAATCCTCTCCCTAAGAGGGAGAGGGAGCCAAGACAGCAACGCAATGATCTGAGGGATCAACCATATCTAACGCCGGCATTTCGCCGTCGGCGTTTTTTCTTTGACCGATAAACCATTGCCTTGGATAGCAGGGGGCGTGCCCGTTGGCGAGCAATCCATTAGAGTCCTTGGCTGGATCACTGATCTTGCCGAAGAAACCTTCACGTGAGTACCGATTCACCCAACCCAACGCCACCGATGCCTAGCGGGCCCGACTCGCTGTTGGCTCGGCTTGATGCATGGATGGCCGAGAACCCCTGGCACCCGCGCGCCACGCCCTTCTTCGTCTACATGATCGGCTTACTGGCGGGCCAGCTCGTCTACGCCGGGGCCTTTGGCATGCCCGAGCTGCCCGGGCTCATCCCGCTCATCTACACGCTACAGGTCGGCGTCGTCGCCTACCTGCTCTGGCGGTACCGGCAACTGCTGCCCGAGCTGAACATCAAGTTCCACTGGCTGGCGGTGCCCACCGGCGTCGGGCTCTGCTTCGCATGGGTCTACCTCGGCTACGCATCCAACTGGCTGGCAAACCAAGCCGTTGGGCTTCCGGGGGTCGGCGACATCGTGGCCTGGCTCGTGCCAACCCACGACCAACTGCCCGGCAACACGTCCGACAGCCACACCATCAACGACAACAAAGACGCGCTGGGCGAGGCCTGGTATTGGTCGACGATGTCGCTGCGCCTGCTGGGCATGTCGATCGTCGTGCCGTTGTTCGAAGAGCTGTGGGTGCGCTCGGCGGTGCTGCGCGGGGCCTTTGCCGCGGGCAGGACGAAGATCGCCGCGATCCAGCTCGCCTCGGACCTGCCGATTATCGGCGAATGGGTCAGCGAAACCCAGGCCGGCAAAAACGCCGCCCAGCAGCCCGCCATGTTCACGGTGCAACTCAAGGAAACCGCGGTGGGCCGGATCAGCCTGTTCGCGGTTTGCTTCTCGACGCTGGTCTTCATGCTCGCCCACGCCCGGCGGGACTACGCCGGCTGCATCGCCTGCGGCGTGGTGTGGTGCCTGCTGGTGTGGTGGACGAATAAGCCCAAGCAGGGCGAGACCTGGTCCGACCAACCCGCCGGCGGTCGCTACGGCTTAGGCCCGATCGTCTGGTCCCACGGCATCACCAACGCGGCGCTCTGGTACTGGACGATCTATACAAACGACTGGCAGTTTCTTTGAGCTGAAAAGAACGTGCGGCGACGCATTTACGGCGCGTCGAAGTCCCAAATCAATTCTTGGCGGGGATCGGGCTCTTCGAACCATGCGTCGTGTTCGATACCGCTGACGGTAATAGCTTGCGTCTCTTGCGACACCGCTTCGACGTGCCCGTCTGCAAAAGCGACGTTCGTTGCGCCGCTGTGCCGACCGTAGGCAACTTCTTCATCGCCGTGGAAACGCGTGTTGAACCCGGAGTTGATCGCGAGGCCGATGTCTCTCGACAAGCCATCAAAATAAGTCACTGTTTCAGTCGGTTTTCTGAGTATGGATAACTTATGGAACTTAAAGCTACCTCCACTAAGGTCTCCGAAGTTCTCGTTCATCTTGATGGTTCGGCTGCCGTTGCCGCCGGTGGTGCCGGTGTCCTCGCCGAAGTCGGTATAGACGGGGTCCTGCTTATATTCGTTGTAGTTTCTTTCAGAGGCACTGCTGTAGTCTTGGCTGACTTGACTTAAATATTCGTCCAGTGCATTGAACCAAAGCACCTCCACCTTTCTGGCGTCGCCTAGGTCACTGTCTTGAAAAGGCTGTGGGAACTCATCTTTGTTCTCATCGATATACATCTGATTCGCCAAGCCAAGCGTCTTGTTATTACTTGCGCATTGAATCGCCTTGGCTGATCTCCGTGCCGCACCAAGCGCCGGCAGCAGGATCGCGATGAGAAGCGCGATGATGGAGATAACGACAAGAAGCTCGATGAGCGTGAAGCCGCGATGTTTATTGCAAACTTGAGTTGTGTTGAGCGGCCGTGTCATCATCGTGCCTCGATTAACTTATTGGATTTTATACCCGTTGACATCATCCGGGTCGTCCGTGCTGCCCGCGTTGAGGACCGTTGAGCCGGAGGGGAACCACTGATCAACCTTACGGGATTCTTGCTGCGTTTGGGCCTCGCCGTGGCCGTCGAGGAACCCGAGGTTCATGACGTCGTTCTTATGACGATAGGCGAAGCGACGTGCGTTTTCCTGTTGCTGCTCATTGCCCCACTTGTAGGGGTTGCCATTGTTGACCAGCACGGACAGGCCCGGGCCATGGGACGCCCAGTTGCCGCCGTCGATTTGTTTCTCGGCACCGTTGAAGGAGATCTCGCCGTTGCTGGCATTCACGTACCGCGAGCCCTCCATCGCAATGGCCTTGGATGAGGCATTGATGATCTTGCCGAGTTGGTAGGGCTCGGTGACCGAGGGGTTGATCACACTTTTGATCCAGCTGCGTTGATAGATCTCTGGCGGATTGCCGCCTGGGAAGTCGGCCCAGTTCACCATGAACGACGTGTTCATCGAGTAGCTGGAGACCGGCGCGGTATCGGGAACAGTTAGCGAACCGAAGGCTTGGTCGGAGTATGTCTCTTCGTTAGACGGGCAACGGAAGTCTTTTTCGAAGATAGCATCGACGCGATCGGAGCGATCCTTCGGGAGACCAAGCGATGTGCCTAGCGAGGGGCTGACCCAGTCGAAGTTCTGGGTGGGCTCTTCGGCGTAGTTCTTAAAGGTGTAGCCGGTGCTGAATTGCGTGAGGTCTCGGCCGGAGGTGTTCGGTCCAGGCAACAGTTCTTTGTTGTCGGTGGCATAGGTAAAGATGCCTTGGCCGGCCCCGCGGAGGTGTGCCAGGCAGGCCGAGGCCCGTGCGGAGTCACGCGCCGCGCCGAGGGCGGGCAGCAGGATCGCGATGAGCAGCGCGATGATGGAGATGACGACCAGGAGCTCGATGAGCGTGAAAGCGCGACGAGCCCGGACGGTCCGTTGAGCGGTGTTGTTTTGTTGCATGGGGTACTACTTGTTGGGTTTGCTTCGATCGGTTTCAAACGTCCAAAAGCGGAGCGGGCCCGTTGAGACCCGCTCCGCCAGAAGTTTAGGACTGGACTGTAAGCAGATGATGCTGCGTACAGTTAGTTTTAGACGAGCACTGTTGCCGTCTAATCAATCGATTCAGCCACGCCGACGACGTGCGACAAGCAGGCCGCCCAGCCCCAGCAGGGCGAGGGAGGTGGGCTCGGGGACGCCGGTGACGAGTAAATCCTGGGCAGCAAAAGCTTCACTACCGCCATCAAACGCTCCCACG
>JARFRI010000319.1 GCA_029287335.1 Phycisphaera sp.
CCCCCCCCCCCCCCCCCCCCCCAAACACCCCCCCCCCCCCCCCGACAACCACACTAGAGTTGGATCGTCGGCAGCGTCAGATGTGTATAAGAGACAGGCGTGTACTCCGCGTTCTCGTATTCGCCGCGATACAGGGCAAACGCGACCTGATCGGTGACCAATGGATGGTTGGTCTGCAGCAAGACGCCATGCGATACGCAGACGCCCTTGTTCGCCTTGACCTTCTTCTTCCAGAAGTACCAGCCTATTGATTTTCGTAAGCCCATGATGCTCGATGTAAAGGCTGCAGACGAAAGCTTATCTGCGGGAAAAGGTATGAACCTACGAACGCTCGCTTCGATACCAGCAGCGCGGCAGCGGCAGGGTTGGATTGTCCGTGTTGTCGTGATCCAGCGGGTGTGGGAAGTGTTCGACGAATGGTGGATCGGTCAATCGATCGCGGCGATAAAAAGTCATCTCGGTCAAAAAAGGGATCTCGACACCGCCACGCTTAATGGAGCGGTAATAGTTATTGGGGTGGTTATGAACGCAGGCGTGTGTCTGCAGGATTTTATCGAAGACGCGTGACCAGATCCTAAAGAACGGCTTGTTCCAGGCCTGATCTAATTGATGAAACTCAGCCACAATGATACGGAATCGCTTCATGAGTTGATCTGAAGCGCCCAGGAAAACCTCGTATTCAAACCCTTCGATATCGATCTGCAGCAACAACTCGCCGTCGGAATCAGGCAGGACCGAGTCGACCCAATCATCAATGGTCATAAACGTATCGTTTGTGGTGACACCCACGTACTTTCGCGTGAAGTGGAAAAGGCTGTGCATCTCCGCCGGCTTCTCAACCGAGTGGTCGGCAAGGAACACCTTCATCCCTAAGTCCGCGCAGTCCTTCTCGAACCCGGTGATCTCATCGACGCCCGGCGAAAAGACCGCCTCGATTCCTTCAAGATCGTCCGGCACAAGGTAGCCCCCGTCACCTTCCGGGCCAAGGCGGATCAACGCCGGCCCAGCAACCGGGTGCAAACGGTTTAACAGGTCTACGATCTGCTTCGTCTCGGTTCGCCGAGCCTGATAGACGTTCGGCCCACAGACGATGTTTCGGATCAGGCGTTTGACCTGCTTCACCATCGCATTCACTCCGCGAAATAAAAACTTAGTATAACGATGGGCTCGGCACTTGCTCTGTCCATCAACGATCGATGAAATGCTTGAAGTTGCTCTGCTAACCAGTTGCCCGGACCCGCTCTGGCGGCAGCTGCCCGGCGGGGATAAAGACCACCATGGCGTGCGTTTTCTTCTAGAGCGCGAACCGGCCGAATGTGATCTCTGCGTGGTCTACCACGATATTGACAAGCCGATGTCTGTCGCGTGTCGAAGCGGCTTGGCCGTGCTGGTCACCGTTGAACCCGAGATCCTCACGAGTCACTACCCGCAGGCTTTCCTTGATCAGTTCGATGCGGTCTTGTCGTTTCGGCAGGACCTCAAGCACCCTGCTGTCTACCGCTGCCCACCCATGATCCCGTGGTGGGTTGGCGTGTCGGGCGGGCATCGTCAAGAACGTAGGGTCAACCTCGTCTATGAAGACCTGCAAAAAAACATCGACCCTGCCGAGAAACGCCTGGCGTGTTCGGTGATCTGCTCCTCGCTTGCTTACACCGCCAACCACCGTGCTCGGCTGGACTTTGTGAATCAGCTTTGCGATCGCAGTCAACAGATCGATCGGTTCGGCTTTGGGCATCGGCCGATCGATGACAAGTGGCAGGCCATGCGCGACTACCGCGTCCACGTCGGGATCGAGAACTCGAGTTGCCCCGATTACTGGACAGAGAAAGCCGCCGATGCATTCCTTAGCGAGTGCTTGTTGGTGTATTGGGGCTGCCCAAACCTCGAAGACTATTTCCCGCAAGATGCGTTCGTTCGACTTGATCTCGGCGATGTTGATGGGGCTGTTGCGCTGCTCGAAGAGGTCTGCGCTAAAGGATTTTATGAACGCCGCCGGCCGGCGATCCTTGAGGCGAAGCGCCTGGTGCTTGAGCGTTACAACTTGTTTACCTCGCTTGCCGATCAGTTACCCAAGATCTCCAAGGGCGAGCCGGGCATACGACAGATGAAGCCACAAAACTGGTATCAGGGCAGCTTGAGGAAGCGCTTCAAGAGACGGTGGAAGCACTATACTGGCGGCGCGTTGCGGCAGCGCAAAGCCTGAATCGTTTTGCCATGCATGCCGGGCAAGGGCCCCGCCTCGGATCCAAGGGTCCACCCAATTAGGTTTGATCACATGGCACCATGGTTACAGCCCGTCGTCTTCTACAACCGCGTCAAGGCGCGTGCGCGACGCAGGCCGGATCATTTCATGGCACGTGTGCCGGGCTTGATCCATGTCGGCGCCAACGTCGGACAGGAGCGCAAGCGATATAACAAGTACGGGCTGCACGTCATCTGGGTCGAGCCGATCCCGGAGGTCTTCGCGGAATTGCAACAAAACATCGCGGACATGCCTCGGCACCGGGCGTTTGAACAACTCATCACCGATCAAAAGAACCAGGAATACGTGTTTCATGTCGCGAGTAATCGTGGCGAGTCGTCTTCGATCCTCCCGCTCAAAGAACACAAAGAGATCTGGCAAAATATCTATTACGAGCGCGATCTGATCTTGCAAAGCAACACGCTCGACAGCATGGTCGCGGAGGAAAACCTCGACCTGCAAAAGCACCGGGCGCTGGTTCTGGATACGCAAGGCTCGGAGCTACTGGTTCTTAAGGGAGCGAAACAGACATTGAAAAAAATGGCTTACGTCAAGGTCGAGGCGGCGGATTTTGAGTCGTATGAAGGCTGTGCCACGGTCGATAGCCTGGGCGCCTTCATGGCCGACCAGGGCTTTACCGAGATCACGCGTGAAGCGTTTGCCGCCAAAGACGATGGTACGGGGCATTATTACGACCTCGTTTTCAAGCGCGACCAAAGCCAGCCATAATCCGCCGAATGTAAGACCACTGAGCGTGGCCAAACCGTGAACTCGCCGGCCGGACCGACCTCAGAGCCAACGCAAGCCCAACACGCCATTGAGAGTCACGCTAATGTGTCAATCTAGTAATCACATGGCACATGTCGGGCAGGAGCGGTTGGACCATCCGACCTTGATTGAAATGGCAACGGTGGATCAATCTGCAACCGAACGCGAGCACACCGACATGGCCAGCCCGCTGGATCACTTTGATCGCATTGTCTGCATCAATCTTGATGAACGGCCGGACCGTTGGCAGCAGATGCAGGACACCCTCGGGCCGCTGCTTGGACGGGTCAAACTCGAACGGTTCTCCGCGGTGAAGCCGGACGTGGCTCAGGAGCGGGTCTATAACGGGCGGGCCGGCTGCCTGCTTTCACACCGCCGAGTGATCGAAGCCGCCTTCAACGATGGACTCCAGAACGTGTTGGTGTTGGAGGACGATGTCTGTTTTGACCCAGACTTTTTGGCGCAAGCTCAACGCGCGTTGGCAACGCTAGAGGCAACGCCATGGGATCTTTTCTACCTTGGCTTTACCCCTAAAGCACCGCTCGTTCCCGCGGGGGACGCGCTGCTGCGAACCTTCGGCGGCAGCACCACGCATGCGATCGCCTACCACCGCCGCGCGATGCCCGACCTGCTCCGATGGCTGCCCGAAGAGAATGATGTGCTGCGTTTTCTCTCGCGTTACAAGTCGGTGGACCGCTACTACTGGCAAGCATTGGCGACCCGCCTGCGCTGTTATGCCGCCGCGCCGCCTGTCGCTTTTCAGCGCGATGGTTTTTCAGATATCCAGCAGGGACAAACCCCCTGCAACGAGCAGCAGGCCAAGCAGGCCTTTGACGAGTACATGACCAAGCCACTCACGCCGATGACGAAGTTGGGATTGCACGTCAGAGTTCGGTTGCGTCGCTTGGGCTACACGGTCGATAGTTTGCGGCGCAGCATGTTCCGTCGGATTAAAGCGAAGTAAACCGCCGCGCGCTTAACGCCGGCTTGATGCACCCATCAATTGCCGAAGGCGATACAACCCGCCACGCCCCCACGAACGATAGGCCTTGTGCGAATGGATCGTCACCTGTTCGCGCGGCAGGTCGGGGTCACAATACTGACCGGCCCATTTGGCAAACCAAGCGAAGGGGTTGTACCGGTTCAAGATCGCGTCGCGCGAAGCCTCAAGCCCAGCCTGCTGCTTAGGCGTCAACCCGCTTTCGAGCAGTGGTTCGATGCGCTGAATCATCTGATCGACCGACAGGCCGGCCAGTGGAAGAAAGCCGTCCTCAGGCAGGTAGCGACCCAGGTTTTCACAGCCCACATACAGCGGGTACGCCCAGCCCAGATAGGCGTCCGCCAACTTCTCGGTCCAGTAGTCATCGCTGATCGAGTTTTCTAAAACCAGGTGGTACCGATAGGGCAGGATCGCGTCGAGTTTGTCTTCGATGGGTTGGAACCCACGCCCGAAGTGAACCACGCGGTCGCCGAAGTGGTGCTTGAGTGCGTCGAGAAGGGCCAGTCGATCGCGCTGGCCTTGCGTGGTCGTCAGGTTGGAACAGATCACCGAGATCTGTTCGTGCTGTTTTGCCGGTTGCTGCAGTTGGGTGAGGTGGTCGTAGCCGTAGGCGTAGATGCCGGTGTGCCGGTCGTAGCCGACGTGCCAGTTCAGTCCCAAGGCATCAAAGGTCACGCGGGGGTGGGGGTAGTCTGCCTGCGTACACACGAGTCGGTGGAACTGGGCGTAGTAGCCCTTGGGATAGATTTTTTTGGCAGGCGGTTCGCCGGCAAGAAAGAGCGTGTTACTCGGCGCCACCCGTAGGCGAGCGCTTCCCTTCAAGCCCGCCCAGACGAGCCAGAAATCACACTCGGTCCCGTCCGGCGGGTTCATCGTGAACGTGCAGTCGCCCCAACGCATCACCCCGTTGGGACAGAGCAACTCCAGGTTGCCGGTCGGGATGTTGGTGGTCACCGCAACATGGAGCATCACACAAGATCCCAAAGCCAAATGAAAAACACGCTCGAACGCACGACGTAACGACCGTCGTCGCACCGGCCTTACTCTAATGCATCGACGCGAATCAAATCGTTCAAGCCCATTGCCCGCAGAGTGTTGGAGAAATAAAAAACAGCGTCCTGCAATCACTTGCAAGACGCTGTCAATGGGCCTGGCAGGATTCGAACCTGCGACCTCACCCTTATCAGTAAGCCATGATTTCATAAGTCCTTAATTTGCAATAAAAAGCAACTGATTTTATACCCATATAATTTTTCAGGGCTGGCTGTTTATGGGTAGGATTTTCTGAAGATCAGGAATGAGATTGCTCGGTACGCGACCACCGGCCTAAATATTCTGGAAGCACACGCCGATATTTCATATAGTAATACTATATGAATAAGCCTTTCGACATTAACAACGAACTCGCCTTGACGGCGTTAAGGCAGACCGGTCACCGGCTACCTGCAGATTTATCGCCGATCACGCTC
>JARFRI010000417.1 GCA_029287335.1 Phycisphaera sp.
GACCCGCCCGCTGAAGCGGGCCACGCCGTGCGTTTAGGGCGCGGCTGGCGCGGGGGCCTGTTCTTTGATCTGGGCTTCGAGGATGGAGAGGCGCTCGGCGTTGGCTTCGGTCAGGGCTTGGCCAAAGATGACACGGAGACCGGCGATGAGTTTGCCAGCGTCGCTGGCTCGGCCCTGATCAACTGCGGCCTTGGCGACATCGATTAGTTCCTCGAGCAGCGGCGACTTATTTGCGTCATTGACCAGCGAGCCGTCAGGCTTAAGCAGGTCGGTCACGAGTTTGACCGTGTCGTCAACACGCGCGTCGGCGAAGTAGGCCAGGGCAAGACCCTTTTGGGCGTTGTACCGCTGGGCCTGATTGAGCTCGTCGGCATGCTGCAGCGCGGCCTCGTAGTCGAGTACGACGAGCGCCGGCGCGTCGGCGAGCACACGCACCCGGGCCCGGGCCAACAGCATGCTTAGCCGAGTGCTTGACGGCGGGTCTTCTGCAGCGGACCGATCGATGGCGGCGGTGAGCATACGCTGGCGGACCTGTCGCGTCTGTCCGTTGTCGCTGGACAGCGCATTGAAGACCTCCATCACACTCGCCGAGTCAACCCGCCCGGCCATCGCGACCAGGGCCTGCTCCCACTGGCGGATGTCTTCCGCCTCGGTGGGTCGGCGCTCCGCGACGGCTTTGAGCGTTTCAACTTCTTTGCCACGCTCCGCAATCGCACGCAACGCGAGCGGGCGGATCACCGCGTCGTCACTGCGCTTGGCGAGGATCATCAACGGCCGATCCGAGCCGGCCCAGACCCGCGCCGCCGCCGCACGCACGCTGTCGTTCCGCGAGCCGACCCAGCCCGAGATGCGGTCCCAGCTTTTATCGTCGTCCGCTTCGATGACCAACCCCAGCAGCGTCACCATCTGCGCACGCGGCTCGGGCACATCTTCCATCAAGTCGCGCACCCGGTCGCGCACCTCACCCCAATAGCTTTCATCGCCCTGCCCAGCCCGGTGAGACGCGGCGAGCATGCCCGCGGCCTGTGCCTGCAAGAGCGGGTTCTCCAGCATCTCGTAGCCCGGCTTCATCGCCTGGGCACGGGGCATCTGCGTCAGTGCGATCAGGTACGCCCGCTCCGCCGCCGCGTCACCTTCGGTGCCGCTAGCCAGCCGCGACGCGATCAGGTCCGCGCCCGTCGCATCGAGGAGCTGGCCCAACAACGTCGCGGATTCTTCGCGCACCTTTGCGATCTCGTCATCCAGCATCTTGCGGAGTTGCTCGCGCAGGAGCGGGCCGAAGTCGCCGCCGTCTTCCGCACGCTGCCGCATCAAATCCATCGCCAGCAGACGCGTCGCCTCCAAAGGCTCTTTCATCAACTCAACCAGTAACGCCGGCCGTTGGTCCGAGGGCGTCGCGCGGTACAGCGCGCGTTGGGTCTGGATCAACCGATCCTGGACCCGGCTCTCGGTCTCTTGTTTGCCACGAATCTGCAGCAGTAAGTTCTCGTGGAGCATGCGCTGCCACTCGGTGGCGTTCAGCCCGCTGGCCCGGTTGTACCACTTAGCCCAGGCCGCGCGGTCTTCCCCGAGTTTGTCCTGATGGCTGAGGTTGGAAAGGGCTTCATAAGCCCAGCCCTGCACCTGCGGCAGACGATTCACACTGGTCAGCTCCATCAACGGCTCGGCCGCGAACAGTCGGCGGTGCTCCCCCAACGCGCGGATCGCCAGCCGCCGCTGGGCTAACGAGGCCTGCTCGTCGCTGGCCGTCTTTGCCAGCTCCCGTGCGACGTCTTCGGTTTCGAGCCGGCCCAGCGTACGCACCCACAGCTCCTCTAGATCCGCGGGCAGCGCTTCACGCATCTTCAGCGTCGCATCTGCCAGCAGCGAGACCTCCTCGGCCTGCGGCTCTTCAAAAACCGCGAGCAACATCGCGCGGCGGACATACTCCGGGCGGTCCTTATCCAACAACGAAACAACCGCGCGACTCGCGCCGCGCCGCCGATCAACCACCTCATCAATCAGCCGTTTGGCGCACTGCCTCCGGATATCGCTGGCCGTGCCCGCCTCAGCGATCCAGTCGGCAAGCTGCTCCACGCTCGGGTCATTATCCAAGTTAATCGGCTGCGCCAAAGCCGTCGAAGACGCCCCGAACAGAACGACCACACCTAACAAACAAGCTACAACCCGCATCCGCGCAGCACACATACCAACTTTATCGGCCGTTGCCCCGGATCGGGTTGTGTTATCAGTATTGTCCATCTGTCGGTTATCGGGCTCCCCGCCGAGCGTATCACTGCCTAGCGATAAAAACGCAGCGTTCCTTATAAAGGACGTCCGCCCGATACCCATCATATCGAGCGGATCGGCAATTGATAGATGAATAAATACCCCGCAGAAAAACCGCAGCACCGCCGAAGTCGCACCACCCAACCACCGATATCGATCACAGCGACTTACCTAACCGCTACAGCCCCACCCCCGCCCCCGGACGTACCCGCAAGTTTCCCAAGGCAAACCAACGCACGGAAGTGTCTCAAATGAACGACTGGTCCATCGCAGAACAGCACGCCGAACGCGCCTGGCGTCACTACGAAGCCGGGCGATGGGATCACGCCCTGCGCCTGCTCCGCCGAGCCCTGACGATCAACCCCGACCAGAGCGACTGGCTATTTGGCCTGGGCCTCACGCTTGATGCGTTGTCGCGCTACGAAGAAGCCGCCGACGCCTACCGCAAGCTGCTTGACGTCCAGCCCAACGATCACGAGGCGCTGTTGCACCTTGGCATGAACCTCATCCGATTGGGCCAGCCCGCCGAGGCACTGGAGCACATCGACCAGGCCCACGACGCCGAGCCGAACCAGCACGCCTGCAACTGCCACAAGATCGCCGCCCACGCCCAGCTCGGCGACCACGACCAAGCCGAGCTGACCTTCTACCTCGCCCAACAAGAAGAGCCCGACTGCCCGGTCTGCTTCGACCACATCGCCCACTCCCTGGCCATGCGTGGCGAACTGGACCGCGCGATCTGGTGCTGGCAACGCACCCGCGAGCTCGACCCCATCCACCCCCAGGCCAACGCCAACGCCGCCCGTGCCCACTGGTACTTGGGTCAACTCAAACAAGCCCGCGAGCTCTTCGAGAAACACCTCGACGACCAAAACAACGACCCGCACGCGCAGATCGAGTACGCCTCCCTACTGCTCGAAGCCGAGGACCTCGACGCGGCGTACACCCAGCTCACCGCACTGCTGGATAACCACCCCGACCACTCGGTCGCCCACCACCTGCGTGGCGACCTGCACATCAAACGCAACGAGCCGGAGTTGGCCGTCGCGTCGTACCTCGCCGCAAGACAGCACCAGCCCGAGCGGCCCGGGATTGACCTGGGCCTGGCCCTGGCCGCCCATCAACTCGGCGACGACGCCTCGCGCATCCAGCACCTCCTGGCCGAGCTCAACAGCCCCGGCCAAGACGCCCGGCAAGTCCTTGAACTGGCTCGGCAACTCCTCGACGCAGACCTAAGCGAACAGGCCATCACCCTGCTCAGCCCGATCGTCGAGGGCATGGACGACCTGCTCGTCAACGACGAACCCTCGCTGGCCGAGGCGCACCGCCTCCGTGCGTTGGCGATGGTCGCGGCGGATAATCATGACCAGGCGATTGCCGACTGCCGCGAGGCCGTACGGATGTGCCCGACGCTGACCGAGGCCTGGATCCAGCTCGTGGCGTGCTACACCGCCACCGCGCAATTGCACCGCGCGATCGTCTGCCTCAACCACGCGATCGAGCTGTCACCTGATGATGCCGACCTCCGCAAGCTCGCCGGCAAGCTCCGCCGACAAGCCATGACCCGCGGCGCGATCAAGTCACTGCGTCGGGCGGCGTAGACCCCATCTGAATAAAGAATCGTTAGCCGGCGGGCTTGCCCGCCGATCGCACTGTCGCAAGCGCCGCCACAAGGGCGACGGCTAACCATGTCCAATCGCACCAACCCGCTAAACTACCCGTCTTATGATCGACCTCAAAGACCTCCGTGACAACCCCGACAAATACCGCAAGGGCGCGGCCGACAAGCACTCGCCCATCGATATCGATGCGCTCATCTCACTTGACGAACAGGTCCGCGCCGCACAGACCGAACTACAAAGCCTCGTCGCGGAACGCAACGCCATCGCAAAACAGATCGGCCCACTCATGGGCAAGCTGAAAAAAGCCAGCGACGACGAGAAGAAAACGATCCTCAACGAGGTCGAGCTCCTCAAAACCAAATCCGAAGAGGGCAAGGCCGAGGAAGCCACGCTCACAGACAAGGCCCGTCAGCTCGAGCTCCAACGCGAAGCACACTGGCTCCAAGTCCCACACCCCGCGGACCCCGATGTCCCTGTCGGCAAAACGTCGGACGACAACATCGAGTTGAGCACCTGGGCACCGGCGGGCTACGACCTGTCCAAGTCCTTTGAGCAAAACAAAGGCTTTAAGCCCAAGTCCCACATGGAGCTCGGCGAAGCGCTTGGCCTGTTCGACTTTGAGCGCGGCGTCAAGATGGCCGGCTCACGCTCCTACGTCCTCACCGGCGACGGCATGCGCCTCCATAACGCCGTCCTCCAGTACGCCTTCAACTTCATGGTCCAATCCAACGGCTTCAAAGCCATGTCCGTCCCCGTCCTGGTCAAAGAAGAATGCATGGTCGGCACCGGCTTCTTCCCCGGCGGACGCGACCAGGCCTACCACATCGAAGAAACCAAACGCGGCGGCGGATACGACCAGTTCCTCACCGGCACCGGCGAAGTCGGACTCATGGGGCTGCATCAAGACGAGATCCTTGATGAAGAATCCCTGCCGCGCTGCTACACCACCGTCAGCACCTGCTTCCGCCGCGAAGCCGGCGCCGCGGGCAAAGACACCGCCGGCCTGTACCGCATCCACCAGTTCGACAAGGTCGAACAAGTCGTCATCTGCAAAGCCGACGAACAGG
>JARFRI010000001.1 GCA_029287335.1 Phycisphaera sp.
TTTTTAAGTGGGGCAGACATTCCTGTCTGCCGTCAGGTCGTAGACCTGAACATTTCATTTGGGTGGTGTATTCGGCTTCGCCGATTGGCAGACAGGAATGTCTGCCCCACTGATCGGGTCAATCTACCGCGTCCCGCGTTCGCGTTTGATTTTCAACTGTAACTGAGCACCGCCCATGATGATGCGGTCCATCGGCTTCTCGGTGACTTCCATCTGCTGATACAACAGCGACTTGGGATTGTTGTTGCCCAGCACGACCGCCTTGCTCGCGGGCAGGTCATTGAGGCCCTGGCCATCCAGCGCCAGCCCCATCCGCTTGGTCTGCATCAGCGCGTAAAGCGTCGTCGGCTTGGGCTTGAGCACTTCCTTGAGCGCCCTTGCAAAGTCATCCACCGAGTCGATCTGATTCAGGTAAGGCTTGGTCACCAAAAGCATCTGCGTGTACTGCGCGGCATCGGCGATGAGCACCTGCACGTCGCCGTCCTCTGCGTCCTCGGGGACCTTGATCTCAAAGGTCTCTTTGATGATCTTCTTATACATGTCCAGCAGTTCGACCGTCGCGGTGATCGTCTCGCCCGGTTGTGCGGTGGTCTTGTTGAGCTGAGCGGACATGATCTGGTAGGCATCAAAGCCGTACTCGATGTTCACGGTGGTTTCGAGGCTCTCGAGCGTGACTTCTTCGAATGGGTTTTGCGTGATCATGCCGACGAGTTGGGCGACCTCCATCGCCGCGGCCATGCCGCCCGCGCCGATCGCCGCTGACTCCATCTCGATCTCGTGGCCGCTGGAGAACTTGACCTTGGCGGTGTATCGCACGGTGTTGCGCATCGGCGCGTCTTGCACGGCCATCGCCGACTGCGCGACGACCGCCGCAGCGATCTGCGGGCCCATCATCGGGTGGTTGAGCACCTCGTAGTTGTACTCGTACTTGGGCTGACCCTGGATATTGATCTTGACATTGACCGGCGCAGTGGTGAACGGCTTGTCGCTCGTTCCCGCGACGGCGGCCTGCTCATCTTGCACCAGCGCGCCTTTCATCTCTAACGCACCGGTCCGCTTGTAGCTGATCGTGTTGAGCGAGACGATGAAGTGGACATAGCCCGTGGCCATGGGCATGGCCGTCGCACCGATGCCGTCCATCGCGTGACCAAACCCCAGCACCGTGCCGTCGGGCAGCACATCCGTCACCGTCCCTGCGCCGGACAAGTCCGCATCGCCCCAGGCAAAGGGCACGACCAATGCCGAGCCCGGCTCCAACTCCACATCCTTCACATCAAAGCCCTTGGGCGCCTTGCCACCCATCGCGCCGGGGTCCACCGCGAACGGCTGGATGCCTAATGGCGTCAGCGTCGGCCCGAGCGCATCGGCGATCCCCTTGGAACCCACCGCCATCGGCACCATCATCCGCATCGCATCGCCCGACACATCACGGCTCGGCGGCGTCAGCAATGCCTGCTTGCCATCCTTTTGCCAATGCTGCTTGGGCGTGATCGACTCGTACATCTCTCGCACCACGCTAAGGCGTGCTCGGGTCAGTTCGGGCACGTCCAGTGTCTTGCTCGTCTCGTGCAGCCGTGACATCAGCGCGAGACCCGCACCCGGCGCGGCCTTCATGCTCAGTTCGGGCCGATCCTTCGCCGTCGCTCGCGCTCCGACGGCGCGCATGTATTCGATCGGCTGGATGCCGATGACGCACTCGTTGGTATTGGCATAGCCAAACGCGAAGGCGCCGATGAGCTTGCCGCCCTTGCCCAGCACTTGTTCTTCGTTTTCATCCCAGAGATAAACCGGCGAGCCGGACATGCCCTGCACCGGACCGGTCTTGATCATCCGCTCATCGCTGCAGCGGGCCCAGATCACCGCGCGGTTGGGCGTCTCGTTCGCGTTGATGGAGACGACCTCGACGGCGAACGGCTCGATCTCCGTGCCATGAAACACGGTCATCCCGTAGCCCTTCATGCCGACAGAGACCTCATCGACCTTGAAGATCGGCTGGGCCTGCTTGGGCGGGGCGGCAAAACTGGGCGATGCTGTCCCGAAAAGTAACAGGACCATCAAAAACAAGGCAAATAGACGTCGATCAGGCATCTTCAGGGCTTTCAGAAACGGGCTTTACTTAAGTAAAATTCGTTGACATCATCTCATTCGCAAAGCATACTGTAGTGAGATAAAACGCTGCTGCCCAAGCGGCGGTGAGGCACAGGTCCTCGCCTCCGCCCCGGCACCGGCGACGGGTCAAGCATACGCGATCGCAACCGTGCTCGCGATCTTGACATGTACATACGTCGTCCCCTTCATGCCGGTTCCCAAATGATCCAACAAGCCGCCGACATCCTCGGCTATACGTTCAAGGACGAGGCGATCCTTAAAGAAGCACTCACCCATGCTTCCTGTGCCGACGCGCGCGTCAATTCCAACGAACGCATGGAGTTCCTCGGCGACGCCATCCTTGGCTTCGCCGTCTGTGAATACCTCTATCAGAACTTTCCCGAACTACTTGAGGGCGACCTGACCAAGATCAAGTCGGCCGTCGTAAGTCGAAGCGTCTGCGCAAAGGTCACTAAGTCGATCAAACTCCAAGAAATGCTCACGCTCGGCAAGGGGATGTCCGGCCGGCCCGCGCTGCCTAGCTCCGTCGCTGCGGCCGTCTTCGAGTCCATCATCGCGGCGATCTATCTCGACGGCGGCATGCGATCGGCCAAGGCTTTCATCGTCCGGATGCTCAAGCCCTACATCCACGAGGCCGCCGAGTCCGCTCACCAACAAAACTTCAAGAGCGTGCTTCAACAGATCGCCCAGCGGCACCTGCCCACTAATCCGCAGTACGTGCTCGTCGATGAGAAGGGCCCGGACCACGCCAAAGCCTTTGAAGTCTGTGTGCAGATCGATGGGCACAACTTCCCTGCCGCCTGGGCCGACACGAAGAAACAAGCCGAGCAGCAAGCCGCGCTCAACGCCCTTTGTGAACTGGGCATCACCGAAGCGTGCAGTGAGACCCATAAGGTCAGTATGATCGCTGAAGATGAAGTCGAACGCCGCGTCCTTGAAGGTTGGGAAAGTGTCAAAGTCAATGCTTAAGTTGTTTAGAGCAGCCGTATCTGATTCACAGGCGAGTCGGGTGGCCGGGGTCGAGTCCGCGAGCCCCCGGAACACATTGAAGAGGACATGGTCTAAAGCCGTTCATCTACAAATCGTTCTCGCGCTTTCTGTCGCGATACTGCTGCAAGGCTCCGTCTCGCATGCCGAGGAAGCCGCCCACGGAAGTGACCAGCAACCCAAGACCGACATCAGTAAAGCGATCTATCAGCCTGGTCCCGCGGTCATCGCGCCGCGCGTGACCAAGCGGTTCGCCGAGCCGGGTATGACGCTCAACCCCGTCGCGATCGACATTGACGGCCGAGGCAACGTCTATGTCGCCGAGGGCTGGCGCATGGGTAAGGGTGCCCCGTCGATCGTGCATAGCCCGATGGTGCGTTCCAATAGTCTGCCGCTCGACCTGCAACGTCAGACGATCGAGCAGCGGGCCGAGCACGTCGAATCGCTGATCAAGAACGGTTACTTCACCCGCGAAGACTTCACCGGCCGGGCCGACCTGCTCCGCCTGCTTAAAGACACCGATGGCGACGGCATCGCCGACCAGTCCTCCATCTTCGCCGGCGGGTTCAACGATAAACTCGATGGCGTCGCCTCGGGCGTCCTGCAACTCAACGGCAAAGTACTCTTCGCCTGCATCCCAAACCTCTGGCTGCTCGAAGATAAAGACGGCGACGGTGATGCGGACAAAACAACACCCGGCGAACGCACCTCCCTCTTCTACGGCTTCGGCCTGCGATGGGGCTATGGCGGACACGACCTGCACGGCCTAACCAAAGGCCCCGACGG
>JARFRI010000107.1 GCA_029287335.1 Phycisphaera sp.
CTCCCCATGCCCGAAAAGGTCTTGCTCATTCATGGCATCGCGATGCGTAGCGAAGCGAAGGTGGTGAAGTACGCCTGCACGCTGAACGATCTCATTGGCGAGGACTACGAGCTGGTGCCGGTGTACTGGGGCGACCTGGGCGCAGACGATACCTACCTGCATAAAGTCATCGGTCGACACCCCACGAGCGCGACGGGCTTTTCAAACATGGTGCATGAAGCCGTCGCTCGGCCCTGGTCGCGCAACAAAGGGCGGGTCCGCGCGTGGATCGAACGACGCAAGGGCGATCGTGGACGATCGGCCGTGATCACCCGAGCTTCAAAAAAACGCAGCACCGACGCCCGGTCGCGCGTGCATGGCTATTTCGGGGAGAAGTTTCAGGACATCCGCCTTTGGCTGACACAGCAGACACTGCCTTTCATCGCGGACGTGATCGTTTATCAGAGCCATACCTACCGCGAGAAGATTCAGGCGCGTGTGCGCGAGGTGATCAAGCGTGAACTGGGTGAAAAAGCGGGGACGGCCGACCAGCCGATCAAGGTGATCGCGCACTCGCTGGGCGGGGTGGCGTCGTTTGATTTGGCTTGCCTGATAAACGATCCGCTGCATATCGAGGCGTTGGTCACGATGGGCAGTCAGCCAGCGTTTTTCCATTTGTTGGACCCGCGAGAAGGGGTCGCTCCATTTGAAGGCGAACCCGTGCCCGTACCCAAAACGATCAATCGATGGACCAACGTCTGGGACGAGTACGACATGCTCGGCTTCGCGACCGACGAGGTCTTCCGCCTGTACGACGGCACGGCGCCGCTAGACGTGCGCGTCCGCGCGACGCGCTCCAGGCTCAAGGGTGGGATTATGATGCGGTCGCACCTACGCTATTTTACGAACCAGGACACCGCCGACGCGATCCGGCTGACACTCGATGGACTCGACGACTAACTACTGCGGGACGCTTTGCGTCGCCCGCTACACGGAGCAAGCATGAAACTCTACGGCTATCTGAAATGCGGCACCTGCCGAAAGGCCACCAAATGGCTTGATGCCAAAGGCATCGCCTACGACTTTGTCGATATCACGCTGCACCCGCCCAAGCAGTCGGAGCTGAAGAAGGCGCTCGCCGCGGGCTACGGCATCAAAGAACTCTTCAACAAGTCCGGCGGGCACTACCGCGACATGAACATGAAGCACAAGCTGCCGCTGATGAGCGATGACGAGTCGGTCAAATTGCTGGCCGACAACGGCTACCTGGTGAAACGCCCGATCTGCCTTGACGGTGATCGCATCACGGTGGGATTCAAGGAAGAAGTGTTTGAAGAGGTGTGGGGGGATTGAGGGAGAGGTGCGAGGGAGAGGGGTGAGTTGAAAGACAAAGCCTCTCTTACCGCCAGCCTCTTGCTCTTGCTCGATGCTCTTGCTTCTTCCGCTACGCGCATTGCTTGCACAAGCCATAAAGAATCACCTCGTGATCTTCGAGGGTGAAGCCTTTGGGGACTAGCGGCTTGAGGTTGCCCGGGCAGCCATGGACTTCGAAGACGCGTTGGCAGTTTCGACACTCGAAGTGGTGGTGGTGCTGCTTGCCCGCCATCTCGTAGCGCGCGGGGGCGTTGGGCAGTTCGACGGGCGTGAGCCAGCCCTCTTCGACGCCGAGTTTGAGCGTGCGGTAGACGGTGGCCATGCCCAGGCCCTCGGCGTCGGCGGCTTCGAGGACTTCGTTGGCGTCCAGTGGCCGGCCGGCGTCTTCGATGGCTTGACGGATGGCGCGGCGCTGGCTGGTGTTACGGGGGGGCATGGTCAGATTATAGAGAAGGCTTGCGGCCTGGGGCTTGAGGCTTGGGTGCTGCGCAAAAAAGCATCAATCAAGTATTCCTCAAGCCACGAGCCACGAGCCGCAAGCCTCGGCTGTTCAATCCGCTATCATGCCGCTTCGATGCCAACGGACGATTCCGATGTACCAACGCCCGCTGAGCGAGCCCGACTGCCACGCCTAACCGCAGGCAGCTTTGGCACGTTCCTTTTCCTGCTCATTGCACTGCCGTGCTTCTTGTCGCTTTTCTGGACGCTGGGCACGCCCAGCACCGACGACAAGGGCCAACGCTACAACGACCTGCGCTATGACGAGAAGGTTGTCGAAGACGGCGTCGAAACCGAAATCACCATCCAAGAGCAGCCGCCCGGCTTCGTCCGCTTTACGCGATCGGTTGTCGAAGTGGACGGCGAGCCTGCGGTATTAAAGACCTTCTCCGGCTTCGAGCCCATGGGCACCGACCAACAGGGCCGATCGGTCTTTGTCCGATGTTTGCTGGGCGGGGCGATCTCGCTGGGCGTGGGGATCTGTGCGGCGTTGATGGCCGTGTTCATCGGCGTGACCTGGGGCGCCACTGCGGGCTACCTCGGCGGACGCATCGATTCGTTCATGATGCGGATTGTGGATGTGCTCTACGGCCTGCCCTACCTGCTGCTGGTCGTGCTGCTGTCCGTGGCGGTGACCGGCGTCATTGATCGGCTCAACAGCTACGTCGCCAATCAAGTCAACGAAGACCCAACCTACAACGCACCCTTCCTGCTTGATCTGATTCAGGACAACCCACTGCTCGTCAACCTCCTCACCCTTGTCGTCGCTATCGGCGGGGTGAGCTGGCTGACGATGGCGCGGGTGATCCGTGGGCAGGTGCTCAGCCTGCGGACCGAGCCGTTCATTGAAGCGGCCCGTGCCCAGGGCATGAACACCGCGCGGATCATGCGGGTCCACCTGCTTCCGAACCTGATCGGCCCGATCGTCGTTTATACGACGTTGGCCGTGCCCCAAGCGATCCTGCAGGAGAGCTTCCTGAGCTTCCTTGGCATCGGCGTGGCACCCCCGCTGCCCAGTTGGGGCCAGCTCGCCAGCGAAGGCATCAAGGAACTGCCCGCCTTGGCGATCCCCGCGTTGATCGACGAGTTTAAGTGGTGGCTGCTGGTGTTCCCATGCGTGCTTCTGGGCCTAACGCTCTTGAGCCTGAACTTCATGGGCGACGCGATGCGTGAACGCTTTGACCCGCGTAGCAAGAAACGCGGAGCGTGAGTCAGTGACCACAAGCCTTGCGTGATTAAGAACAGGACTAACCGATGGACAACCGTTTTAACGTCAAAGACATCGTACTGATCTCGCTCATCGTGATCGTCGGCGTGATGCTCTACCTCTCCATGGTTCAGAAGGATCGGCAGTGGGACGAAGTCCAACGGATGCTGACGCTGATGGAGGCGCAGAACGAAACGCTCGAGGCGATCAAGCGTGGTGGTATCCAGGTTCAAGGCGTGGCCGGGCCGAAGGTGGCACGCGATGCGATCTTTGACGACCCCGCGTTTTACCGAGTCGCGGACCTGCCAGGAAAAGCCGACTACGCCACGGGCGACTTTTTTATTGATGCGTTCGCCTCAACGGTCAAAAGCCTGACCCCGCTGATCGCCGGCGACGTCTATCAGGACCGCATCTCGCGTTACGTGCTCGACACGCTCTTGTCCCGCGACCTGGATACGCTCGAGTACATGCCGTCCGTCGCGAGCGAATGGTCGATTTCCGAAGACGGAATGACCTTCGTTTTTAATCTGCGGGAAGACGTCGTCTTTTCCGATGGCGTGCCGTTGACCGCGCATGATGTGCAGTTCACCTACGACTGGACGATGAACCCGAAGGTCGCGGCACCTCGCTCGCGTGCTTACTTAGAAAAGTTCGAGTACGTCAAGGCGATTGACGACTACACCGTCGAGTTCAAGTTTCGCGAGCCCTACTTCGCGGCGTTGGGTCTCTGTGGCGAGTTGCAGATCCTTGCCAAGCACTATTACAGCCAGTTTACCGAGGACGAGTTCAACCAGTCGCCGGGCCTACTGTTCGGCTCGGGGCCTTACCGCATGCGTGCGGAGCCGAAGACATGGAAGCCCGGTAGCCAGAAAATCGAATTGGTTCGTAACGACAACTACTGGGGCGCGCCGCCTGCGTTGGACCGCGTGATCTGGCGCGAGATTCAGGAAGACACCGCGCGCGAGGCCGAGTTCCGCAACCGCGAGATCGACATGCTCATCGTCCCGCCGACCAGCTACCGCAAGCTGTCGCGCGACGAGGACCTTCGCGAGCAGGCCAACCTCTTCGAGTACGAGTACGCCAGTAGCGGGTATCTGTACATCGGCTGGAATCAGCGTAAGAACGAAAAGCCCACCCCCTTCACGGACAAGCGTGTGCGTCAGGCGATGACGCTGTTGATCGACCGCGACACGCTGTGCTCGCGTGTCTTTGACAACCTCGCTTCACCGGCGACCGGGCCGTTCCACCCGATGGGCTGGCAGGCGGACAACTCGATCAAGCCTTGGCCGTTTGATCCCGCTGCTGCGGGCAAGCTGCTGGACGAAGCGGGCTACATCGACCGCAATGGCGACGGCATCCGCGAGTCATCTGAGGGCTTGCCGCTGACCTTTAAGCTCGTCCACTCCGCCGGCTCGCCAACGACTAAGCAGATGGTCGAGCTGATGCAAGACGCGATGAAGAAGGCCGGCGTTGATATGCAGCTCGATCCACTGGACTGGCCGATCATGCAACAAAAACTCGACGATCGTAACTACGACGCGATCATGCTCGGCTGGGGCGGCGTCGTCGATACCGATGTCTACCAGATGTTCCACTCGGATCAGACTGCGGACGGCGGAGACAACTACACCTACTACACCAGCGACAAAGTCGACAGCCTCATCGACCAGGCCCGCTCAACGGTCGATCGCGAAAAAGGCGCGGCCCTTTGGCGGCAGGTCCATGCAACGCTGCACGAAGATCAACCCTACACCTTCCTGGTCAACCGCAAGGCGGTGGTCTATATGGACAAGCGGATCAAGAACGTGAAGATCACCAAGATGGGCATGAACTACGCGTGGGAGTTTTATGTCCCCTCCGCTGTCCAGTTGCACACCGACCGCTGACCCCGTGTAAGACCCGGCCCAATGCTCACCTACATCATCCGCCGAATCCTGCTGATGATCCCCACACTAATCGGGGTGACCCTGGTCGTATTCTTCATCATGGCTTATGCGCCCGGCGGGCTCCAGGTCGCGCTGAGCGATGGCAGCCAGGGGGCCGGCGTCGAAGCGCGTCGGCTAAAGATGGAGATCACCAACCGCTACGCGCTGGATAAGCCCAAGATCGTGCAGTACCTGCGCTGGCTCAATCAGGTCTCGCCTGTTGGGTTCAAGATGACCAGCGACAAAAAGTGGGGCGAGGCGGTCGAGTCGGCGCTGCTTGAACAAATCACGCAGCGTGAGTGGGTCAAGACCAAGCAGCAGGCCAATACGCTCAATGGGCTCACCTTGACGATCGCCGCGTACTCGGGGCTTAAACCGGAGGCGGTGCTTGAGAAGTTCGACGCCGCGGCCGCAAAACCTGCCCCCGCCCTACCCAATGATCCAGTCAAAACGGACGAACAGGAAGAAACGTATGTCGCGCCTGATGGCCGCGCGGCCGAGCTCTTCGACCTGATCGATGCAGAGCCGTTAGG
>JARFRI010000160.1 GCA_029287335.1 Phycisphaera sp.
AAGTGCACCCCCTGCCGTGAGGGGACCTATTGGATGCTCAAGATTTACGACCGAATCGCGGCTGGTCGTGGGCGCAGCGCCGCGACCTCGCGTGCGGCGCGTGGCTCGGCTTCGGCGCGGCGCTCAAGGTCACGCCGGCGCTCGGGCTGTTGTTCCTGCTGTGGAAGCGCAGCGGGCGCGGCGTGCTGGGCGCAATTGTGACCCCATTGCCCTGGCTGCTTGCCGCACTGGGGCATATGCCCTCGGCGATGATCGCGCATGCACGCTACCTCATTGACGTCGCATCGGGCTGGCTGCCTCGCACACAATTGCACTGGGGAGCGCTTGCGATCATCGCGGCATTCGTGTGCCTCGTGGTCGGCGGGCTGATCAGTTGGCGCAGAGCCACACCGCGCGATGATCGCAAAACCGTCGCTCGATTGTAATAGGCTAATAAGCAGCGCCTATATCACGACGCGTTGGCTGGGGCTTGTTGGGTGACAGGTTCTCGGCCGACGGAGTGGTAGACGAAGCCTTCATCTTGCAGGGTCTGCGGGTGATAGAGGTTTCGGCCGTCAAAGATCACGGCTTGGCCCATCAGCTTGCGCATCCGCTCGAAGTCGGGCTGCTTGAACTCGGACCAGTCGGTGCAGATCACCAAGGCGTCGGCATCTTTGAGCATGTCATACATGTCGTCGCTGTAGTCGATGCGGTCCATCATGCCGTGGTCTTGACACGATTCGTGTGCGACCGGGTCATGCGCAACGACCGATGCGCCGCGGTCCAGCACTGCGTTCATCAGCGTTAGCGAAGGGGCTTCACGGATGTCGTCGGTGCCGGGCTTAAAGGCGATGCCCCAGACAGCGACCTTCTTGCCGCTGAGTCCGCCTTGGCCGAAGTGATTGTCGAGCTTAGCGATGAAGCGGTCGCGTTGCGCTTGATTGACTTTGTCGACCGATTCGAGCAGCGGCGTGGGCTGGCCACAGAGCTGGCCCATGGAGATGCAGGCAAGCACATCTTTGGGGAAGCACGATCCGCCATAGCCCAGGCCCGGATACAGGAACTGGTTGCCGATGCGTTTATCGCTGGTCATGCCGCGCCAGACCTCATCGACATTGCTGCCGTAGGCTTCACAGAGCGACGCGATTTCGTTGATGAAGCTGATCTTCGTGGCGAGCATAGCGTTGGACGCGTACTTGACCATCTCGGCCGAGGGGATGTCCATGACAAAGATGGGGTGGCCGTTACGGGTGAACGGGTCGTAGAGTTTGCGGAGCCGGTCGCCGGTGCCCTCGTCCTGCGCACCCAGGACGACGCGGTCGGGCTTATTGAAGTCGTTGATCGCGGCGCCTTCTTTGAGGAACTCGGGGTTCGAGCCCATCTTGTATGGCTTGGTCGTGTGCTTGGCGATTTCGTCCTGGACCTTCTTGTTGGTGCCGACCGGGACAGTGGACTTCACAACGATGATCTTGGAACGCTTGTCATCCTGGCTGCCTCCCGTGGAACCGGGCGCGGCTTCGATAGCCTTGCCGATGTCGGCCGAGGCGGCGAGCACATACTTGAGATCGGCATGACCCTGAGCATCGCTGGGCGTCCCGACACATACGAAGATAATCTCGGCAGACTGATAGGCACTGGCGGCATCGGTCGTGAAGTGCAGCCGACCCGCCTTGGTGTTGCGCTGGATCATCTCGTCCAGGCCTGGCTCGTAGATCGGCGAGATGCCATTGTTCAGCTTGTCGATCTTCTTCTGATCGATATCCAGACAGGTCACGTCGTTGCCGACGTTTGCAAAACAAGTCCCTGTGACGAGGCCAACATAGCCGGTACCAACCATCGTGATGCGCATGAGCTTCGCTCCCTATCTGCTTCAATTTATTCGGACGCGCATTAGCGCTGAAAGAGTTTAGAGTATCTTCGACACGCAATGGGGACGAGTGTAGCGCGTTGCCGTATTTGTTGACCCGTCGGCTTGTCGTGCTGCCGTATTGCCCTAGAATACGCCGTTCCGCAGATACCCGCCACCCACGCAAGGAGGCCTTAATGGCCCGCGAGAAGGTCCCAGAACCTGTTTTTCATACCCCAGCCGACCAGATCAACGCTGTCGAGCAATACAAGCTCAACTCCAACGGCGTCGTCGGTGCTCTGCCCGAGCACTTCCGCGACCAGTCCGAAGGCAACATCAACGAGGAGTCCGAACAGCTCGCCAAGAGCCACGGCATCTACCTCGAGTACAACCGCGCCCAGACCGGCCGAGAAAAAGACTGGCTGTACATGGTCCGCATCACCTGCCCCGGCGGCGGGTCGTTCAACGCCGACCAGTGGCGCGTCCTCGACCAGATCGCGGACAAGTACTGCGACCACAACCCCGATGGCGGCGCCTCGCTGCGCCTCACCACCCGCCAAAACATCCAGTACCACTGGCTCAAAAAGCCTGACCTCGTCAGCCTCGTACAAGACGTCGCGTCCACCGGGTACTACACGCTCAATGGCTGCGGCGACAACGTCCGCAACGTCATGGGCTGCCCGCTGTCCAAGTACTCGCCCATCTGCGATGCCAACAAGCTCGCACACGAGTACGGCACATACTTCCGCCTGCCCGCTGCACCGCACATCCAGGTCTTCGCCGTCGACCCCGCGATGATCGACGACCCCGAGCAGCAGTACAGCTACGGCAAGCAGCTACTCAACCGTAAGTTCAAGATCGCCTTCAGCTCCGTCTCACGCGACGCGGAGGGCAACCTCGTCGGCGACAACTGCGTCGAAGCACGCGCCTGTGAGATCGGCGTCGCGCCGGTGGTCGAGAACGAAAAAGTCATCGCCTACGAGATGTTCATCGGCGGCGGCCAGGGCGAGAAAAACGGCAAGCCCACCTTCGCAGGCATCGCACTGCCCTTTGCTCGCGTTGCCCCCGAAGACCTCTTCCCCGCGATGAAGGGCGTCGTCGATGTCCATAAGGAATGGGGCGACCGCAAGAACCGCGTCTGGGCGCGTATGAAATACGTCGTGCAAAAACAAGGCATCCCGTGGTTCCAGAACGAAGTCAAAGCCCTGGGCGTTAACTTCGAACAGCCCGACCCCAACTTCGACCTTGGGCCGCGCATGATGCACCACGGCTGGCAGAACCAAGAGACCAACGGCAAGCTGGCCTACGGCGCCTACATCGAGAACGGCCGACTCATTGACGTCGATCCGGCCATGGGCAACGGCAATCAAAAGTCGATGGTCACGCCGCTACTTGAGAAGTTCGGCGCGGAACTATTGATTACCGCCAACCAGGACTTGCTGTTTACGAACATCGAGCCGGACGCGAAGGAAGACTTCGAAGCCGCGATGGCGGAGCACGGCTACGGCAAACGCAAGGGCAAGGCCTACTCGACCCTCCGCGTACTGTCCGGCGCTTGCGTCGGCCTGCCCACCTGCCGACTGGCCTACACCGACTCGGAGCAGTGGGAGCCGGAGCTGCTCGATAAACTCGACGAACTTGGTTACGGCGACATGACCGAGTCTATCGGTATCACCGGCTGCGAACGACAGTGCTTCCGCCCCGGCCTCAAGACCATCGGCTGGGTCGGCCAAGGACCGGACCAGTACGCGCTCAAGCTCGGGGGCTCCGAAGACGGCAAATACCAGGGCCAGTGGATCGTCGGCGTCGACCCTGCAAAACCCGAGAAGGGTGAGCAATGGCTGCTGCGTCGCGTCAGCAAGAAGGATGCGGTGAAGGTCACCGCTGCGCTGTTTGACTACTACAACGCCAATAAAAAAGACGGCGAAGACATGGGCACCTACCACCGCCGCATCGGCCAAGATGCGATCGTCGCACACCTGCGCTCCATCAAAGCCATCCAGCCGCTGCTGAAAAAGACGTTCCCCAAGCCGTTTATGCCTTACCACGAATGCGGCAAGGTGCGAGAGACAACGAACGCCTAATCTGCGGTCGGCTTTAACGCCTCAAAGAATCTATAACAGCCGCGATGTATGCATCGCGGCTGTTTTTACGATCGCTCATCCGATGTTGTGCCGCGCCAACAAGTACATCGCCCAGACCACCGGCACACAGGCGATCATCACGCTGAACTTGGAAAGCAACCAGCCGGTGCTGTCGCGCAGGGTTCCGACGATTTCGCAGATGGCGATGAAGAAGACGATCAGAGCAAACTTGTAAATGATCATGCCCGGCAACTCGAATCGCTTAATGATCCATAGCGCGATCGGGTTGACTTCGGACCCCCCGAAAAGCAGGATCACCCAGGTCAACATGATGTCCATCGATGACAGCAGCAGCAGCCAAGCATATGAGTTGGGGTAACGCATCTGCCGCTGCAGCAGACGAGCCAGCTGTGCCAGCTTCGAGCCACGCCCATCGACCGAGAGATCGACGCTGGCCGCAACGGGCTCGGGCTGTTGAGTCGGCTCAGTCATGGAAGGTAAACCCCCCTGCGGATTCGAGCGCTTTGGCCAAGGCCTGCGTGCCCAGTCGACCGCCGCCTTGTGCCGCGACTTGCTTGAACAGATCGGCCACATGAGCGGTGCCCTCAAGGGGCAGTCCTGCACGCTTGGCGGTATCGAGCACGATGGCCAAGTCCTTGATGACCAGATCGATCATAAAGCCCGGATCGTGATCACCCGCCGCGATCTTTGGGCCGAGGTTGGTGATTTGCCACGACCCCGCCGCCCCGCCGCCGACCACTTGGATCATCTTGTCCAGGTCCAGGCCCGATTGCTTGGCCAGTGCCATCGCCTCGCAGACACCCAGCAGCGTGACCATCCCGGCAACTTGATTGCAGGCCTTGCAAGCCTGGCCCAGGCCTGCTTCGCCCAGGTGTACGACGCGCTTGCCGACGACTTGGAGCATGGGCATCACCTCTTCGACCGCGTTTAACGTGCCGCCGACCATGATGCTCAAGGTGCCTTGCTGCGCGCCGATATCGCCGCCGGAGACGGGCGCATCGACAAACGCGATGCCCTGATCCGCCAGCCGCTCGGCAAAGTCGCGCGTGCGATCCGGGCTGATCGTCGAGTGATCCACAATGATCGTGCCGGGCTTGGCGGTAGACGCCATGCCCTGCTCACCAAAGAGGACCGCCTCGACATCCGGCGTATCAGTGACATTGATAAAGATGACGTCCGGCCCACGCGATGCGAGATCGGCCGGACTGTCGGCCACCACCGCGCCGGCCTGTTCAAGGGCTTGGCCCTTCCCGGGGGTCCGATTCCAGACGATCATCGGATAGCCCGCGTCCATCAGGTTGCGAGCCATGGGCAAGCCCATAATGCCAAGGCCGATGTAGCCGAGTTGTGGTTTGCTTTCACTCATTGCATTCATACTTAGCGCGGTCTAATCAGTCGCCTCAAACGATATCGCCTCGACTTGCTTCTGTCCTGTCAAGACTTGAATCATTGGCTCCGTGTTACTGGCAGGGTCGATCCGGATACATGCGAATCGGGCCGGTGCGCCGGGCTGAAAGGTGGCAACCTTTCGATCCAGGCGTAACGCCCGTGCACCATGGGTTGTTGCCATGGCCAGTAGTCTTTCCGGGTCGGTTTGATCACGCACGTACAACCGCCGCATCGCACTTAGTAGTCCCAACGGCTGCGGGTCGTCCGGGTCGGTGCCGACAATCGAGTCGGTGCCTAGGCAAACGTTGATCCCCGCAGCAAGCATCTCGCGGTAGCGGTGGTCCTTGTGCCCAAAATATTCGCTGGCGAGTGGGCAGTACGCGACCGACGTATTCGTACCTGAAAGGATGGCGATGTCTTCATCGCTGACGTAATTGCAGTGCGCAACGAGCCAGCCGCCGTTGTTTGCTGCTGTCTGCAGATAGGACCGCATCCATTGCACCGGCGAGTGGCCCTGGCCGTAGTACGAGGCGAATGCGTCGTCCCACTTACCGATTGCCTTGAGAAAGTCGAGGAATGGGCCGCGGAGGGCAGACACAAAGTCTTGCTCGTCGGTCGTCTCCGCCAGGTGGCAAGAAACCGGTCGGCCGGTCGGCGCTGCGGCATCGAACAGTGCAGGGCCTGCGGAATAGGGCGCATGCGGTTGGATACCGCCCCGTGCCTGCGCGATTGCATCAAGCCCGCGTTCGTTGAAAGGTTGGCCAATCCCAAACGCCTCAAGGTAGGTCTGACCTTCCATCCTGAGTTCTTTACGCGTGTCCGCCACCGAGACAAACCGGCTGATGTCGCCCACCGCTTGGACGCCAGCCTGCCTCGCCATCTCGATGCCGCGCTGCGTCGCTTGTACGAACCATCCGTCGTCAGGAAGTACGCCCAGCCCCGGGTCCTCGGGCCAGTGCGAACGCAGCATCAACACCCACCCCATAAACCCATCCGCCGGGTCGTAGGGCCGCGGGCCGATGTCCGTCAGTTCCAGATGCGTGTGTGCGTTGACCATCGCCGGCACCAGCAGACAGTCACGCCGGTCCATGACCTCGGCCTGCTCGACCAATTCGGCAGGCAGGCTGTCCGGCGCCCCCGCCGCGACGACTTGGCCGTCCTGCACCAATACCGCGCCGGGCGAGGCGTTGACCCCGGCGGCATCGCGCACGGCGGCGACGTATAGAACCGTTGGGCGGGCTTGTTTCATGGCTGACCGGTCTGTGTTCCGATAATGATCAGGTGCATCGTCGCGTCCATCGGACCGCCGGGCACCGACATCCGGGCCCCCTGATCGACCCGCGATTACCACCAAAGCCCGGCAAACGTTAAACTCACCAGACGATCAGTACACGTTAGCACAACAAAACCGCAAGGACCGCGAACCATGACCCTCAATCGCCTAAACGCTCTACCCGCCGCACTGATGGCCCTCACCGTGCTTTGCACCGGCTGCGTCTCCCAAAAAGGCCACGACGACCTGCTGTCGATCAACCGCCAACTCGAAGAACGCAACACCGTCCTCGAGCAGGAAGTCGCCAGCCTCCGCCTGGCCAACAAGCAGGCCAACAACGCGATCGCCGCTCTCGAAGCCCGTATCGCCCGCCTGGCCGCCCTTGAAGCCCGCTATGCCGAGGACCAGGCGACCATCGCCGAGAAGAACCGGACCATCGCCGAGCTTCGTAACCAGATCGCCCAACTCGGCTCAGGCCAGGACAAGATCGTCGTCGTCGAGGGCCTGCCGCCGGAAGTCAGCGACGCCCTGCGTGAACTCGCCGCAGCCAACCCCGACCTGATGGTCTACGATGCGGACCGCGGCATGATCCGCCTCCGCAGCGACCTGACCTTCGGCCTGGGCTCGGACGTCGTCAGCGACTCGGCCAAGACCGCGCTCAGCCGCCTGGCCAACGTGCTCACCGCCGGTGCAGCCGCTCAGTTCGACATCCAAGTCGTCGGCCACACCGATGCCGTCCCCGTCAAGTCCGCACGCGGCAAGCAGCTCTACACCGACAACCTGGGCCTCTCCAGCAACCGCGGCGACTCCGTTGCCCGCGTACTCATCGCCAACGGCGTCAACGCCGGCCGCGTCATGTCCGGCGGCCGTGGCGCGACCCAGCCCATCGAGGCCAACAACGCCAAGGGCCAAAGCCAAGCCAACCGCCGCGTCGAGATCTTCCTCGTCAAAGCCAGCGATGCACCGGCCCCAGCACCCGCAGCCGCGCAACCCGCAGCCGGACCCGCCACCGGCGGTGGTGGTGTCAGCGAAGGCGGCTCCGGCCCTGCTGACGACAGCGTCTTCAAATGATGCCCCTCTCAACTTCTGAACGAAAAGCCCCGTCCATCCGACGGGGCTTTTTGTAATTTTCGTTTTCTACTTTCACTCAACAAAAGTGCGTAATCGCTCATTGATCGAACGTCTCTCCCGGCCATGTCGGGCCACCTTCGACGCCCACCCTTGTTTCAGGCCTGCCAGAGGGGGCGGAGTCTTTGCATCGACGCCGCCGTAACCTAAAGCGACTACCAAGCCCCAAGCCCGCCGACCCAACATGCTCTGATAGACCTCGCATCAAAGTAGGTCAAAACGACGTTATCGCGCGCGCATCACACGCACCTCTGCCTGCGTGCAACGCTGCGCAAGCGAAAGCGTGCCACCCCAGTCGGCTTGCCTGCAAATCCCTGCACCGCGTGTGTCACACTGCCACCCCCGCGTCGAAACGCCGCCGACTTACCCCAAAAACTGCGGGACGTAGGCTGCGGCCTGCTTGATGTCGCCGATGCGGTCTTCGCCCGCCTCGCGCTCGATCACCAGGTTGCCGTCATAGCCGCCGGCCTTGAGCGCCTTGAAGAACGCTTCCCAGTTCACCTCGCCGGTGCCCACCGCCACTTCGCTGCCCCATGCGCCGGGCTGAGGTGGCGAGGTCGCGTCCTTCACGTGCGCCTGTCGAATCCGCGGTGCGAGCTTTTCTGCGGCCGCGATCGGGTCGCCCATGCCGTAGAGGATCATGTTCGCCGGGTCGAAGTTCACGGCAATACTCTCGCGATCCACCTCGGCCAGGAAGCGGTCCAGCGACTCGGCCGTCTCCTGGCCGGTCTCCAGCAGCAGGTCCGCCCCGGCGGTGTCTTTGAGCATGTCGCCCAGTTCGCGCAGTCGGCCGACCAGCTTGTCGTGCGTCGCCTTATCGTCCTCGGGGATGAACCCGGCGTGGAACGACACCTGCGACAGCCCCAGCGCCTTGGCGGCCTCGGCCGTCTTGCCGAACGCCTCAAGGTTCGCCTGCCAATGCTCATCGGGCACGATCCCGCCGGTCTGCTTGATCGTGGCGGGCGTGGAGTAGTCCTCGCCCTTGGGCGTGAACATGCCCGAGACCACCGTGATCCCCGCATCGCCTAGCTTCTTACCCGCGTCGGCCCAATCTTCAGGCGATTCAAAAATCGGGTTGAGGTGCAACTGCACCCGGCTGATGCCGATGTCATTGGCGCTGCCAATCAAACAGTTGGGGCACTTAGGCTGGGTGGACCAGGAACAAAAAGCAAGGGATTGGTCGGCAGGCTTCATCAAGCACTCCATTCGGGTGTGGGTTTCAAGTCGTACAGGATACAAAACTGAATCGTCGGGTGATACGCATCCAAAAAACACATCGGCGCGGGTGCCACACAACTGCCCGAAGGGCTGCTGTGTGCGAACGACTCGTCGCACGATGAGAGGGGCGCGGCACACAGCAGGCCTGCGGCCAGTTGTGTGGCACCCGCGGAGAAACAACTTGGCCTACAACGAATCACCGCTCATGTCGGCCATCGCCAGCGCCGCGGCGCCGACGAAGCCCGCGTCGTTGCCCAGTTCCGTCGCGCTGAGCGTGGGCATGATCCCGCCCGCGACGCCCCAGTTCTGGCTGCTAAAGGCTCGGCGCAGCGGCACAATCAACGCATCACCCGCGCCGGCCACACCCCCGCCGATGACGATGGCCTGCAGGTCGATGATCCGGCAGAGATTGATGCACGCGATCGCCAGGTAGCTGGCCAAGTCATCGACCAGTCGCTCGGCCACGAGGTCGCCCTCAGCTGCGGAACTGAACACATCCTGCGTC
>JARFRI010000244.1 GCA_029287335.1 Phycisphaera sp.
TCTGTGAGTTCATCCTTGCACGGTCGCTGGGCAAGATCATGATGGGCATGTACGTCGCCGACCTGCATGGCAAGCCCGCGCCGCCGATGCCGTGCCTGGGCCGAGCGCTGAGCCGGGCCTTTGAACTGTTTGCCCCGCTGATGATCCTCGTCGCCATCATCAGCCCCGCGCGTCAGCGCTTAGGTGATATCCTTGCCAAGACAACGATTGTGATGCGCAAGCCCGAACCGTTTATACCGCCTGAAGATGATGACCAATAGCCGCTTGCGGCTTAGCACCCGCCCAATCAGTCCAGCATGACGATCCAACCCAAAAACGCAGTCGTCCTCTTATCCGGCGGCCTCGACTCCGCCACCACTCTGGCCATCGCCAAAGACCAGGGCTACGCCTGCCACGCGATCAGCTTTGACTACGGCCAGAAGCAGCGCGTCGAGCTCCAAGCCGCGGCGTACCTCGCCCAAAGCATGGGGGCAGCAAGCCACCGCACCGTCCGCGTCGACCTCGGCGCCTTCGGCGGCAGCGCGTTGACCGACGCAATGATGCAGGTGCCTAAAGATCGACCGGACGACCAAATTTCCGGGGGCGGCATCCCCGTCACCTACGTCCCCGCCCGCAACACCGTCTTCCTTAGCTATGCGCTGGGCCTGGCCGAGGTGCTTGATGCTCACGACATCTTCATCGGCGTCAACGCGGTCGACTACTCCGGCTACCCCGACTGCCGACCCGAGTTTGTCGAGGCGTTCCAAACGCTGGCCAACCTCGCGACCAAGGCCGGCGTCGAAGGACACACCATCACCGTCCACGCGCCGCTGATCGAACTGACAAAAAAACAAATCATCGAGCATGGCCTGGCCCTCGGCGTCGACTACGCAAAAACGCACACCTGCTACGACCCCACCATTGAGGGCAAACCCTGCCAACACTGCGACGCCTGCACCTTACGCATCCAAGCGTTCAAGTCGCTGGGGATGACCGACCCGGCGCTTTCAATCTGAACGCCAAGACGCCAAGACGCCAAGACGCCAAGGAATAGACTTGTGAAGAAGCGATTCCCTATTCAAGAACTAATTCAATTTTGCGAGATCACCTCGAACTTGATTGTTGAGTTACACGAGCGTGACCCAAAAACAAAACATTTGAACAGTGTGGGATACTTGACGGGAAAGAAATTATTTCTGAATATCTGAACGCGGCAGAGTGGGGCTTGGCAACACAGCATTTGCTCTACATCATCTATGAATCCGACATCGATTTCGATCCCCGGTTGTTAGAAAGGGTAGAACGATTAGCTTTGGAACATGCGATTGAAAATCCTTACGCTAAATGATCTTGTTGCCTTTCTTGGCGTCTTGGCCACTTGGCGTCTTGGCGTTAAAAATACGATCCAGCAAAACGCTAACCTATCCCCATGCCCACCCCAGTGACCATCGAAGACATCCGCGCCGCCGCCAACCGGATCTCCGGCGGCGTGCGTCGTACGCCGTTACTTCTTAGTGAATGGCTCAGCCCAATCGTCGGCTTTGAGTTCTACCTCAAACGCGAGCATCGCCAAGGCACCGGCTCGTTCAAAGAACGCGGCGCTCGCAACGCGCTCATGCGATTGGCGATCGAGCAGGACGAACCCAAGGTGATCGCTGCCTCGGCCGGCAACCACGCGCTGGCCCTCTCCTCGCACGGCAAGCAACTCGGCATCCCCGTCACCGTCGTCATGCCCACCTTCGCGCCGATGATTAAGGTCGAGAACTGCCGCAATCTGGGCGCCACGGTCATTCTCCACGGCGAGCACATCGGCGAGTGCAAAGAACACGCCGAGACGCTCGTCCAGTCCCAAGGCCTGACCTACATCAACGGCTACGACGCGCCCGACATCATCGCCGGGGCCGGCACCATCGGGCTGGAGATCCTCGAGCAGTCCCAAGACCTCGACGCAGTGGTCGTGCCGGTCGGCGGCGGCGGGCTGATCGCGGGCATCGCGCTGGCGATCAAGTCGATCAACCCGGACATCGACATCATCGGCGTCGAGCCCGATCACGCCGCGAGCTTCACCGCGGCGATCAAGGCGGGTAAACCCGTCCGTGCCGACGTGATCCCGACACTGGCCGATGGTTTGGCGGTGCCGCGTGTCGGCGACAACGCTTTTGCCATCGGCGCACCGCTGATCGACGAGATGATCACGGTGAGCGAACAGGAAATCGCGCTGGCGATCTTGCGCTTGGCCGAGATGGAGAAAGCCGTCGTCGAAGGCGCGGGCGCGGTGGGCGTCGCCGCGGCATTGGCGGGCAAGCTAGACAAGTACAAAGGCAAGCGTGTCGCCACCGTGCTCTGCGGCGGCAACATCGACACCACCATGCTCGGCCGAATCATCCAGCGCGGCATGGCCGTCGACGGCCGACTCTGCCGATTCAGCGCCCACATCTCCGACCGGCCCGGCGGACTGGCCATCTTTACCAAGATGCTCGCCGACCAAGGTGTCAGCGTCATCGACATCGCCCACGACCGCGTCTTCGGCAACGACGAGATCGCCTCCGTCTCCGTCGAGTGCGAAGTCGAAACCCGAAACCGCGAACACATCCGTGGGCTTCGCGACCGCCTCAACGAAGCGGGCTTTAACACGAAGTTTCACGATCTACCAAGCGAGGCTTGAGTCCTGAGGCTTGAGGCTTGTGTAAAGCCAGTCCTCAAGCCTCAAGCCTCACTCCTCAAGCCTCACTACAATTTCCCTATGACCACCCAAGACCCCGGCGCGCCTTACGGCCTCAAGACCACCCTCGTCGTCGGCATGGAGATCCATGTCGAACTCGATACCCGTTCCAAGATGTGGACCGATGCGCCCAACGTCGCCCACCCCGACTACCTCAATAGCGAGCCGAACACGCTGCTCAGCCCCGTCGTCATCGGCATGCCCGGCACGCTGCCCGTCATCAACGAACAGGCCGTGGAGATGTCCATCCTCGTCGGCCTGGCGCTGAACTGCGAGATCGCCACGCACACCAAGTGGGACCGCAAAAGCTACTGGTACCCCGACCTGCCCAAGAACTATCAGATCAGCCAGTATGACGAGCCCATCTGTGGCGAAGGCGCAATCGATATCCCGGACGGCGAGGGCACCAAGCACATCCGCATCACCCGCGCGCACCTCGAAGAAGACGCCGGCAAGCTGCTGCACGAACTACCCGGCGGCGGGTTCTCCGACGGCTCGCTGGTTGACCTCAACCGCGCGGGGACGCCGCTCTTAGAGATCGTCACCGAACCGGACTTCAATACCGCCGATCAGGCCGTGACCTTCGGCCAAATGCTCCGCGACATCTGCCGACACCTCGGCGTCACGCAGGGCATCATGCAAAAAGGCCACATGCGCTTCGAGCCTAACATCAACGTCATCATCGAGAAGGATGGGAAGACGTATAAGACCCCCGTCGTCGAGATCAAAAACCTCAACAGCTTCAAGGCCGTCCACGGCGCGATCCAGCACGAGCACGAACGCCAGATCGAAGTCTGGCTTGCCGATGGCAAGGTGATGGGTGCCCGTGCCAAGTCCACGCGCGGCTGGGACGACGTCAACCTCGTCACGACCCCGCAGCGCGAAAAAGAAGACGCGGATGAATACCGCTACTTCCCCGACCCGGATTTGTGTGAAGTCGAGGTCACCGATGAGATGCTGGATCGCATCAAGGCCAAGCTGGTCGAGTTGCCGCTTTCGCGGCTTAGCAGGTATATCGATGACCTCGGCCTGAAAGAAATCGACGCCAAGGCGATCCTCGATGAACCCGCAACAACACACTTTTACGAAGCCGTCCTCGCCGCCGGTGCCGACGCCAAAGCGGCAAGCAAGCTCATGCGCAACAACCTCAGCAAGCTCGCCAACGAGCAGGGCGTCTTGCCCGATGCGCTGGGTGTTTCCGCACAACAGGTCGCCGAGATCATCGCCCTGACCACCGCCAACAAGGTCGGCTCAAGCGCGGTCGATGATCTACTGGCCTTGTGTGCCAAGAGCGACGAATCGGCCGAACAACTCGCCGACGCCAACGGCCTGATGCAGGTCACCGACGACAGCGCCCTGGAAGCCTGGGTCGACGAAGTCATCGCCAACCCAAAGTTGGCCAAGTCCGTCGACGACGTCAAGAACGGCAAAGACAAAGCCATCAACGCACTGCTGGGCCAAGTCATGCGCCTCAGCAAAGGCTCCGCCAACCCGCAGGTCGTGACTGCGATGATCAAGACGAAGTTGCAGGGTTAGATGTCTTTTGAATCAATCTTTAGGGGTGCCACACAACTGCCCGAAGGGCTGCTGGGTGCGAACTGCGCTTTATACG
>JARFRI010000321.1 GCA_029287335.1 Phycisphaera sp.
CAGCGGCGGGACAAGCCCGCCGGCTAACAACGGATGTCACGCCTCGGTCAGCTCGCCGATCTCGCGCAGCCGTTTGTAGCGCTTATCCAGCAGGTTCTCTGTCTTGAAGCGTTTCAAGTCGCGCAGCGCGCCGACGAGGTACTGCTCGAGTTTGTCCGCCATCATGCCAGGTCGGCGGTAGGCGCTGCCTAATGGCTCTTCGATGATGTCGTTGATCGTGCCCAGCCGCATGTTGTCCTTCGCGGTGAGCTTCAAGGCCTCGGCCGCCTCGGCGTTGTTCTGCGGCGTGGCCTGCTTCCATAATATCGCGGCGCAGCCCTCCGGGCTGATCACGCTGTACCAGGCGTACTGCAGCATCGCGACGCGGTCGGCCACGGCAATGCCCAGCGCGCCGCCCGAGCCGCCTTCGCCGATGACGACGCTGACGATCGGTGTCTTGAGCCGGGCCATCTCTTGCAGGTTCACCGCGATCGCCTCGGCCTGTCCGCGCTCCTCGGCTTGGATGCCCGGGTAGGCGCCCGGTGTATCGATGAAGGTGACCACGGGTAGGCCGTACTTCTCGGCGAGCTTCATACAGCGCAGCGCTTTGCGGTAACCCTCGGGGTGGGGCATGCCGAAGTTGGCGGCGATTTTGTTCTTGGTGTCCTTGCCCTTGTTGTGGCCGATGACCAGCGCCTTGTGCGGGCCGATTCGCCCGAAGCCACAGATCATGGCTTTGTCGTCACCGTAGGCTCGGTCGCCATGCAATTCGGTGAAGTCTCTGACGAAGCTGTTAATGTAGTCGATGGTCTGCGGGCGGTTGGGGTGCCGAGCGACCTGGACGACGTTAGCTGGCGGGAGGTTCTTGTAGATCTTTTTGAGCATCGCGGTGTGCGATTGGCGGAGCTTGCGGATCTCCGTGCCCAGGTCGACGTTGGGGTCTAGCCCAATGGCGGACTGTGACGGGTCGTTCTGCTTTTCGAGCTCGATGATCTGGCGTTCGAGCTTGGTCAGCGGTCGCTCGAATTCGAGCTCGAACGTGCCGGTATATTCGTTGAGTTGGGTCATGCGGATTGGCCTTTCGTTTTACGCTGCATCCTTGCATCCCGGCGGTATGATCATGTCCTTGGTCATCCGGGGGCGGGGCCTGATGGTGTCAAACCTGATAGTTTAACCCCAACAACGATGGCTGACGAACACTTTCATACCGACCACCTCGTAATCATCGGCTCAGGCTTGCTGGGCACGAGCGTGGCGATGGGGCTGAAGAAGCGTGGTTTCACCGGGAGGCTCACCGCTCTTTGCCGTAGCACCGCTTCGGCTGACACGGCGAGGCAGACGGGCGCGTACGACCACGCGACAGATGACCCCGCGGCGGCGCTGAAAGACGCGTCGCTGGTCGTGATCGCGGTCCCTCTCGGCGGCTTCCGCGCGGTGTTTACCCAGATTGCCGAGCACGCTCCTCGAGACCTGGTCGTCACCGATGTGGGCTCGACCAAGGCCAGCGTGATCGACGATGCGGAGACCTGCCTGGATGATCTATCGCGCGTGATCGGGGCCCACCCCATGGCCGGCAGCGAGAAATCGGGGCCGCAAGCCGGGGATGCGGACCTCTTTGTCGGTAAGCCCTGCATCCTGACGCTGAGCGACTCGGACGACCCCGACGCGGTCGCCTTGGTCCGCAGCCTCTGGCAAACGCTGGGCATGTCGATGCTCACGATGTCGCCCGCGGAGCACGATGAGAAATTCGCAGTGGTCAGCCACCTACCCCACCTCGCCGCGGTGATGCTTGTTCAGGTCGCGGAGCAGCTCGGCGGCTTAGAACTGGCCTCGACCGGCTACCGCGACACGACCCGCCTGGCCAGCAGCAACCCGCCGATGCGGACGGATATCCTCCTCGCCAACCGAGAAGCGGTTAAGACATCCTTGGACGCTCTGATCCAGCAGGCGACGCAAATGAAGGCGATGCTCGATCAAGGCGACGAAAAGGCGATCCTGCAAGCCCTTAGCCAAGCCCGTGACTCGCGCGAACGCTGGATGGATCAGGCACGTAAGGATGAATGAGCTGGCGGTCGGTCTATGATCACAGCGGCGGCGTTTTGCCGATGGACGCAATACCTACCACGAGTTTTCGCATGAAGAACCCAACCGCCATCCTTCTCGCATTGACCTTCCTCTTGACCGGCCCAGCCCTTGCTGATGAGCCGGTGCAGGCCCAAGCCGCTGAGCCCGACCCTCAGCCGATCCGCGTGATCGACAAGAAGGCCGTGCTAACCACGGTTGAAGATGTCAAGGGAGATGCCAAGGCCGAGGAAACAAAAGAAGACGCAGCAGACGCAGCAGACGCAGCGGAAGAGAAATCACCCGACGACGCGGACGATGCGTCTGAGCAAGAGCAGCCCAGTGAAGCGGATCTGCGGAAGAAGATGCGTGAGCTGGAACTCGAGCTCCAGGCCGCTCGCAACAAGTTTCAAGAGAAGGCCAATGAGCAGCGGGATAAGGTCAAGAACAATGCACTCGAAGCGCTCGAGGACATCAAACTGGCCAAGAACCCGACACGCAAGCAGTGCGAGGAATACGTCGCCGAGTTGCGTAAGGCGTGTGCAGGTCGTCGCAGTTTCTCCAGCAGCGACCCGGCGACCAAGAAGCTCAAAGAGCTTCCCGCGGAGCACTACGACTTGCTGGTCACCGAGATGGCCAACAATACGTCGCTTCGTTACTACGCCAATTACGCGATGCGTGATATGGACCCGGAGCAGCTCCGTGAGCGGTTCGTCAAATCGATCGACCAGAACCCCAACAACATCGGCATCATCGTCATGCACGGCTGGGTCGAAGATGTTCGACCAACGATCATTGAACACATCAGCGCCGCCGATGGCTCGGTTTCGCCTGCGTGGTTCCAGGCCGCTGTCGAACTCGACGAGCCCAAGCTCTACCCCAAGCTCCACGAGATCGCGACGCAGTCGCGCTACGCCAGTCAGTTCATCAACATGCTCGAGATGCTGCCGGATTACGACTTGGCCCACACGGTCGAGGTCTGTTGGAAGCGAGCCCGGGAAGGCAAGCTCTCGGTCAGCTATTCGACTTTCGCAGCCAAGGCCGCTTCGTACGGCAATGTCGATGCGCTCGGTGCATTAATTGACACGCTGCGCACGTCCAGCAGCTATATGAGCCATTCCTCAAGCTACAACATGCGGCGGACCAACGTGCTGCGATACATCGATTACCGCGGCTCCAATACGGATATCCAGCAGTGGTACAAGACCAACAAGGATAAGCTGGTCTTCGATCGCCTCCGCCAGCGGTTTATCGTGCCCGAAGACTTTTGATTCGCCGGGTATCATGACGCGATGCAATACAAACTCGGATTCATTGGTTGCGGGAACATGGCCCAAGCCATCGCGGGTGGCGGAATCGCCAAGGGTGTGGTCCAGGCGAGAGAAGTGATCGCGTCAGACCCTTCGGAAGCGAACCGCGACATCTTCGCCAACTGGGGCTGCGCAGCGGTCGAGGACAATAAAGAGGTCGCAAGCCAAGCCCAGCAGGTCCTGCTCGCGGTCAAGCCACAGATCTTTCCGCAGGTTGCGCCGCAATTAGCAGATGCGTCGGACACTCAAATCTTGATTTCGATCATGGCGGGGCTGTCTTCAGAAAAGATCACGTCATTGATTGGCAAGCCTTGCCGGATCGTGCGCGTCATGCCCAACACCCCCGCGATGGTTGGCGAGGGGATGGCGGGTATCGCCTTGGGCAGGTCGGCTAAGACGGGGGATGATGCGCTGGCCAAGGAGCTGTTTGCCGCCGTCGGAAAGGTCGTCGAACTAGACGAGCCGATGATCGACGCGATCAATGCCATCTCCGGCTCGGGGCCGGCGTATCTTTTTTACCTGGCCGAGGCGATGGAGCGTGCTGCTGTTGAACTGGGTTTGGGTGATCACGCGCGCCAGATCGTTGCGCAGACGCTGATGGGCTCGGGCAAGCTGCTGGCCGAGTCTGGCGAAGACCCGATCGAACTGCGCCGCAAGGTCACGTCCCCCGGCGGGACCACCCTCGCCGCCTCGAACCATCTCGACGCCAAGCAGGTCCACACCGCCATCATCGAAGCAATCAACGCCGCCTTCGCCAGGGCCAAAGAATTGGGTTCCTGATTATTCACGCCGTACCACTTACATGAGGCTATAGTCGAAGTATGAAACCAGCCGAATCAAATCTGATTAGTGTTGCACTGCTCCTGAATCGTATCTTGCTCGGCACACTGTTCGTTCTGGCGGGCGTGCGAAAGCTCTTGCCCTCAGGTGACGCGAACATTCTTGACAAGATGAACGGCTTCGCATCGCGTGTCGCCAGCCAGGCACCGCTGCCCGAGTTCCTTGGCAAGGCCTATGGCTACGCGCTGCCTTGGGGCGAACTTATCATCGGTGCGACATTGGTCCTCGGCCTGTTCACGCGCCTCTCGGCGATCCTCATCGGACTGATGCTGCTGAGCTTTATCATCGCGATGGGTCCGGAGTGGTGGCCTGAGAGCGGTCCCGCATTCAGCAAGCACTTTATCCTGCTGACGCTCTGCCTCCTCATCGCCGCTGCGGGTAGTGGTAAGTTTGCAATCAAGCACGCTGGCCCGATGAAGTGATCCGCAGCTATGTCTTACGCATCTTTACACCAATTTTTAGAAGCGCTCGACCAGGCTGGTGAGGTTCACCGCGTGACCGAGCCGGTGTCGTGCATGCTCGAGGTCGCGGCGATTGCGGACCGGGTGAGCAAGTCGCCAGCGGCTATCTTGTCGGATCATGCTGCGCAGACCGATCCGATCCATCACGAACTGGCCGGCAAGGCGTTGTTGTTTGAGAACGTGACGCTGCCCGATGGGTCGCGTAGTGATGTGCCGCTACTGATCAATGCGTTTGGCAGCTACAGGCGGATCGAGATGGCATTGGGC
>JARFRI010000328.1 GCA_029287335.1 Phycisphaera sp.
CTTCGATTTGTTGCGGCTTAGTGCCTTTCTCTGCCAGCTTGTTCAGGTTCGCCCTCACAAAGTGTAAACGTCGGCACAAAAGCGTGGCGCCTGTCGGGAGGGGGCGATGGTCGGCCTAAAAGTGCAGCGCCTTGTCCCGTCCTTGGATTTTGAGGGTAATGGAGCAGTTTTTCTGCTTCATGCCCCCAGCCGAGGACGTCATCAAGGCGTGTACACAGATGAAGTTTTGGACCCAAGTAAGGCAGTACGTCCTAGTCGATGGCACAGCAAGCGGTCGGCTTGCCGTGAGTTCGAAATCCATTGGGATACGCTCAAGAAGATCCTAGAGCACGCCCAACCGCCGGGATACCGTCTCAACGAACTCAAGCTGTTTTACGCTCAAACTGCGTGATACGAACATCGCCTGCGGGAAGGTGCGCAATCAACTCTAAGCTGCCACCGAGCGCCTCGATCAGGCGCTGTAGCGTGCTGACCTGCATGTCTGCCTGTGATTCAAGCTGAGAGAGCGAGGGCTGCTTCACGCCGAGCGACTCGGCAAGCTGCTGCTGGGTCATGCCGGTGTGCTTACGCAGCTCCGAGAGCAACATCTCGGCCATCATCTCTTGGGCCATCTGCTCGGAACGCGCGAGACGTTCGGGCGACATCTTTGCTTCAAGTTCGCTGAATTGCTTAGCCATTAGATCAAACCTTCCTTTCTCAATGCTTCCAGGTGCTCGTCGTACAGACGGTCTGCTTCAGGGATCATCCGCTGGTAAAACCGTTTGTCGCCGGTCTTGTCGCCGCCGATCAACAGGATCGCGTTGCGGCGCGGATCAAAGGCAAAAAACGTTCTAAGCGGCTGCCCTTGATGCTGAGTTCGAAGCTCCTTCATGTTGCCGTGCCGTGAACCTTCTAAAGTATCGGCGTGTGGCCGAGACAATGAAGGGCCGAATTGCTGGAGCAACAAAACACTTGCGCGAAGTCGGTCCTGGGCCGCCTCATCGAGTTCGTCTCACCACCGGCCGAATTCATCGGTGTATTCGACATCCCACATCACAATAATATAGCTTTAAATCTATATAAGTCAAGACCTATTTTTATAAACGTCGGCCCAAAAGCGTGGTGTCCGCCGGGAGAGGGCTGGGGTGAGGGGCGAGCGCAGCGAGAGATCGCCGAAGCCGTCGAGCAACGCCGCGACGGATGCCTTGGTTGATTTGTCCGTCGAGACGTTGCTCGACGGCTTTGTTTAAATCCCATCCTCCTTCAATCAAACCCCAACCCACAACCCCGCGCGCACAGTTGAAACACCATCCCCAGCCCCGCAACGCCGGCAAGACAACACGCCGACCGCAACACACCGGCCGATCCCGATTCATGCACGCGCTATGCAGAACCCTGAAAAACGACTCCCGACCCCTTATGACTCGCCGGCAAGGCATAGGCGGCAAAACATGTCGAGCGTGTCTTTACTTCTTAATCAGATCGATGGCTTTGTCGGCAAATCTTTTACCGAGTATTTTGTAGCCTTCGGCCGAATAGTGCAGTTTATTTTTGATCTCGTTGCCGCGCTTATCCAAGCCATCGTTCAGATCATCGGTATCGATCCAGGCTCCACGCGGATCGGCTTCTGCGACCTTCTCCTGGGCCTCGCGCACTGCCATCCAGTATTCGCTGTTGTGCCGTCGGTTGTTGCCGTAGTCGCTGATCCGGCCGATGACGAAGTTCAGGTCGTCTCGCTGAAAATCAGCCGCGATCTGATCAATCAGGCCACGCATTGACGCTGCATAGACGCCGCTCTTAAACCTGTTGGCGTCGCTCTCGCCCTGCATCCAGACGAAGGTGACGGTGAGGATTTCCTTGTTCTTTACGGCGTTGTCGACTTTTTTCATCATCCGGTCGTAGAGGTCACCGACCAATTTGGGGTCGGGCGCGTCGCCCGTGACTGGCTTCCACTTCTTGTACCACCGGTGGATGGGCTGGCCGCCCTGCGCGTCCTTGATGACGATCACGTTCTCCTTGCCCAAGGCCTCCTGCACGGTCGGGATAAACGACACTTCGGGGCGCAGCCCGGCCATATTCGACTGGCCCGAAAGGATACACAGGTGCTTGCCCTGCCCGTCGGCCATCGCGGGCATCACTGTAAAAACAAAGACGAGCATCGCGGTGAGCAATTTTTTCATAACGTATCTCTTTAGGTTAAGTGTGGCCGTAGGTCGGCTACTTGATCAGCGCGATCGCCTTGTCCGCGAAGCGCTTGCCGAGGACTTTGTAGCCCTCGACGGAGTAGTGCAGGTCGTTGTTGACCTCTTTGCCTTTCTTGTTCTTGCCCTCGTTCAGGTCATCGGTGTCGACCCAGGCACCTCGGTCGTCGTCTTCCGCGACCTTGACCTGCGCGTCGCGCACCATGGTCCAGTGCGGGCACTTCTGGTTGCTCATGTCATAGTCACTGAGTCGGCCGATGACGAAGTTGATCTGCTCGCGCTGAAGGTCGCCAGCGACCTGATCGATCACGCCACGCAGCGACGCCGCATAAACCTCGCCATGTCCTTCCTTCGCATCGCGTTCGCCCTGCATCCAGATGAAGCTCACGCTGGCAATGGTTTGATCCTTGATTGCTTCGTTCACCTTCCTCATGAGTCGGTTGTAAAGATAAGGCTTGAGCCCTTCGGGCGGATCACCCTCCGCGGGCCTCCAATCCTTGTACCAATGCCGGATGGGCTGGGCACCCATGGCATACTTCACAACGATGACCCGGTCCTTACCAAAGGCCTCTTGAACCGCAGGTATAAACGTCAGGTTCGGGTCCATGCCCGCCATATTCGATTGGCCCGACAGGATGAACAGGTGCTTACCCTGATCTTCCGCGAGCGCGGGGACAGCGAGCAAAACGAGGGTCAATACAAACGACAGGTATCTCATAATTTTCCTAAGTTATTGTTGCCTCAGATCATCATTCAGTTGTGCTCGACAACGACTTGTCACCAAGCAACTCAATCATCGACCGGCCCATCGACTCGCCCATCTGGTAGTAGCACAGCCCCGAGCCCATGTAGTGAAACGGGCGGTCCGAGCGGTACGGCATGATGTGTGCGTGCTTCTGCGTCCAGTTGACCCGCACATACTCGTCGGGGTCTACACGCGTCGGGTCGTCCAAGGCTTTTGCATTGTTGGCACGCAACTGCCGCCCAAACTCTCGGTACTCCCGTGACGTGTCCAGGTGCGTCGGCCAATACTTCGCGGTCTCGGCGTAGGCGACGTTTCCTTTGAACTCTTCCTTCTCAACGACCGCGCGTTGCCATTCGCGGAACGCCTCGTACCCGCCGCCCGCATCGACCCCCTGGCACCCCATCTCGCCGATGACGAATGGCATGCCCGGCACCTTCAGGTCCCTGCGCATATCGCGGATGAAGTGCGAAAGCTGCTCGGTGTAGTCTGGGTTCCCGCCACTGACCATATCGTTCCAGCCCTGGTGCCAGATGAACCCGGCGATCTCGTAGCCGTCCGATTCCTGATAGCCCGGCACGTACTGGTCGATGTCGTCCAATACCCGCGCGACCTCGGTCAGCACCTTGCGGTAGTCTCGGCCGTACTTCTCGCGGACCTCTTCAAGCGTCACGTCTGGGTTTTTCTTCTTGGCCGCTTCGAGAGCGGCTGCAAGCTCGGCTTCACTCGGCATCGCGCTCGGCGGGCGGAATGTGTGGTTCACCGATCGGCCACCCCACGCCGCCTTGATCAGCAGTACCGGCTCATCGAAATGCTCGCCCAGCACCCAGCCGATGCCCAACTCCGGGCCGATACCCGACACCCGATGCCACTTGCCCTGTGCGTCCTTGAGCTTCATCAGCGATCCGAAGCCCACCGACAGCGGCCCATGCGCCGGGCTCACCGGCGTCGGAGCACGGTCCAGGAAGGTGACGAACACATCGTC
>JARFRI010000332.1 GCA_029287335.1 Phycisphaera sp.
CATCATCGCGATCAGCTCGCGCGACACGCGCTTCCCCACGATCAAGGTCGCAGACGGCGGCGACTACGCCGGCTTCGTCCACATGGCCGCGGGCTGGAACCTGCTGGTTGAGACGGGGATCGCGCTCAATGTTGACCTGGACAAGCCCGTGCGGGCCCGTAAGGTCGGAAACGCCTTCATCGGTTAAGCGTCCTTCTTGTGCTTGCCGATATCAGTGATGGCATGATTTTTATTAACGAGAAAGGCAAACGATGAAACGCACCCTCGTCACCTCGCTGCTCGCGATCACTTTCCTATTGATGCCCACGGTTGTCCAGGCTGGCGAAGCACTGCCCCAACTCGCGGGTACCTGGGTCGCCGAAACGATCAATGACAAGGAACCCAAGGCGCCCGCCAAGCTCGTCATGACTTTTATCGACGACAGCCGATTGGCCAGCGAAGTCACCAGCCGGAACGGCAAGACCACGAAGGTCGAGATCAAGTACGCCGCCACCGCCGACGGCGTCATCATCATGATCCCCGAGCCGGACAAAAACCCCGAAGGGGAAAAGGGGTCATGGGAGATCAAGGACGGCAAGCTACACATCGCATCGGCCGATGATGCGAAGATGGTGCTGGTCAGGCAGAAGTGATACGGTTTTTTTAGCCATAGATTTCACAGATTCAAGCAGATTCAAGGCAATTGAACCAAACGCTATGCTTCACCGCAGAGGCGCGAAGATCGCAAAGTGCGCAGAGCAAGCCAATCAAATTTGTTTTCTTTGCCTTGCTCTGTGTTCTCTGTGCCCTCTGCGCCTCTGTGGTGAAGCGAAGCGCTGCCTCGTTGCCTTGAGTCTGCGTGAATCTTTGAAATCTGTGGATAAGAGCTATTTCTCAAACCGCTCCCAGACCTCGGCCTGTAGTTTGTCGAAGTATTTGAATTGTTGCATGAGTTGTTCACGCAAGGCTTGCAGCTTGATTGGGTCTTCTTCGCCATCGCCTGCGGCTTTGTTCAGCGCCGCGGCGGCGGACTCGAGGTCTTCTGCGGCCTTTGCATAGCTCCGCGCGGTCGCGTAGAGGTCCATGTTCTTCAGGTCCTTGTCATCCGGTGGCCAAATGAGTCGCGAGGGGTTGGCCCGCAGATCATCGACCAGGCCCTCGAGTTCATCCACGCTTCGGCGGGCCGATTGGATTGTGCGGTCAATTTCTGGGCGGTTGTCCGCGAGCATCGTGCGGGCCTCGGTCGCGGTCCCGGTGATCTCGACGACGAGTTTGTCGACGCCCTCGATGGACGTCTCGGCCTTAGTAACGAATGAGGCGATCTGATCGACGGTGCCCGGGATTTTCTCATCGAGGCTTGTGCTCAGTGAGCTGAGCTTGGCCAGCGTGGTACGGATGTCGTCACCGCTGTCGCCGAAGACGCTGCGGACGTCGGTCATGACGCCGGTCGATTCGGCAAGGAAGGTGTCGATATCGACGAGCATCGGTTCGATCTGCTTATCGACCTTGTTGATCAGCGTGGTCGCGTCCGTCGCCGCCGTCTCGATGCTGTCTGCGGTTTGGACCAGCTCGGCGCTAACGAGTTTGAGGTCTTCGCGCACCGCCGCGAGCGTGAGTTCCATCTCGTCGCGCACGTCCTGCACCATGGCCAGCAGGTTACTGGTCCGCGCATCGACCTTGGCTCCCTCGGCCAGCGTCTTACCCGTGCCCACGTTCAGGATATTGAGCCAGGCTCCACCGGTGACCGCGGTTTGTAACTCGACGTTGTTATTTGTCTCCCTCAGTTCGATGCCCTTGCCGATCGTGAAGGCGACGTGGACCTCTGCCTCTTCTTCGGGTGTCGTGGGTGCGACCACCTTGATCGACTCCACGGTGCCGACCTTGACCCCCAGAAGGCGGACCTCGTTGCCCTCGTTCAGCCCCGCGATGTCCTCCCCGGCAGCGAATACGGCGACGTATTGCTTCGCGTCGCCGGGCGTGCTGCGGTCGGCGACGCGCGCGACAAGGAACACGCCCGCTGCGATCGAGAGCAGGATGAATAGGCCGGCCTGGAATGCGTATTTTGATGGGTTCATGGTCGTGCTTCCACGTGTCGTTTCGTTGTTTTAGCGCCCCGGCTTCAGCAGCGCATCGTGATACGCCGTCGCGTCCTTGCGGTCGGTCAACGGCCCTTGCAAGAGCCCATGCACAAACTGATGCACCAGCGGGTTGTCGCTTTGCCTCATCTCATCGGGCGACCCATCCGCGACGAATCGCCCTTGATCCAGTAGCACCAGCCGCGTCCCGATGCGGAACGCGCTGGTCATCTCGTGGGTGATCACCACGGTCGTCACGCCGGTCGTCTCGTTGAGGTCGACCATGAGTTTGTCGATCTCGGTGACGGAGACGGGGTCGAGTCCGGCGCTGGGCTCGTCGTAAAAAATGATTTTTGGGTCCAAGGCAAGTGCCCGGCCCAGGCCCGCGCGTTTCTTCATCCCCCCAGAGATTTCGGAAGGGTACTTGTTGGCATGCGCGAGCAGGCCGACGAGGTTGAGCTTCATCGTCACGATTGTGTCGATGGTGCTCTGGTCCAGGTCGGTGTGTTCCTGCAGCGGCAGGCCGATGTTCTCGGCGAGTGTCAGCGAATTAAACAGCGCGCCGGACTGGAAGAGCACGCCCATGGTCTTGCGGTAGTTGTCCAGTTCGTTGCCCGACATCGAACAGATATCGACGCCATCGATCTTGATGTTGCCGGAGGTCGGCTGGGTCTCCGCGGCCATGAGGTTCAGCAGCGTGGACTTGCCCGCGCCCGATCCGCCGAGCATGACCAGCCGCTCGCCGCGCGCGACGTCCAGCGACAGGTCGTGCAAGACCTTCGTCGAGCCAAATTGCTTGGTGACATTGCGGACCTCGATGATGTTGTCGTTTTCTTTTGCCATGACTCACCACCCCAGCATGTAGAACACCGCGGTAAAGCCGAGGTCGACGATCGTTAGCGCGACGATACTGATGACGACGGTGCGTGTGGTCGCGGTGCCGACGCCCGAGGCCCCGCCGCGCACCGCCAGGCCGTGCTGGCACGCCAGCGCGCCGATGAGGACCCCGAAGACGGCGGCCTTCACCAGCCCGGTAACGATATCGACCGTCTCGACCATCTCGAAGGTGAGGTCGAGGTAGGCCTGGTAGGGCATGCCGATGACCGAGCGTGTCGTGAGCATGCC
>JARFRI010000377.1 GCA_029287335.1 Phycisphaera sp.
GAGGTGGACTCCGCCGTTGTCGGGCACGCTCATGGCCAGCGCCTCGACTTCTTCGCTGGTCTCGATGAAGCCCAGGCCGTCGCGTAGCCATTGCACGACCGCCCCGCCGATGAAGACACCGCCTTCTTGCGCGTAGAGTCGTTCGCCGCCGCGTTGGAGGGCGACGGTGGAGAGCAGGTTGTTCTTGGATGGGACGATTTCGTCGCCGGTGTTCATGAGCATGAAGCAGCCGGTGCCGTAGGTGTTCTTGACCATGCCGGGCTGGGTACACATCTGGCCGAAGAGCGCGGCTTGTTGATCGCCAGCGATGCCCGCGATGGGGACGCCTTTGAGTTCGTTGATGGCGGTGATGTCAGCGTGTGGGCCGAAGCTGTCGACGACGTCGGGCAGTGCGTTGCGTGGGATGCCGAAGAGGTCGAGCAGTTGGTCGTCCCATGTGCCACGCGCGATGTCGAAGAGCATGGTGCGGGAGGCGTTGGTGGCGTCGGTGATGAAGCATCCCCCGGAAGCGCCGCCGGTCAGGTTGTAGATGAGCCAGGTATCGACGGTGCCGAGGTAGAGGTTGTTTTTCGCGGCAAGCCGCGGTGCTTCATCGACATGCTCAAGGATCCATGCGAACTTCGTAGCGGAGAAGTATGCGTCGGGGACGAGGCCGGTTTTCTTGCGGATCAATGCGTCGTGGCCGTCGGCTTTGAGTTGATTGATGTGATTGGCGGTGCGGCGGTCCTGCCAGACGATCGCGTTGCAGATGGGCTTGCCGGTGGTTTTGTCCCATGCGATGGCGGTCTCGCGTTGGTTGGTGATGCCCACGCCGGCGAGTTGGTCGGCGGTGATGCCCGCTTCAGCCAAGGCTTGAACCGCAGTGTCGCGCTGGGTCTGCCAGAGGGTTTGCGGGTCGTGCTCGACCCACCCGGGCTGGGGGTAGCACTGCTCGAAGGCCTGCTGAGCGGTGGCGATCGGCTGGGCGAAGGAATCGAACAGAATCGCGCGCGAGCTGGTCGTGCCCTGGTCCAGCGCGAGGATGTAATCTTTGTTCGCCATTGCAGGCTCCTGTTGGACGTCACATCTTACTATGCTGTTTATGAATCAGTGTGAGTTGACCAAAGCCCCCGTGTGAGGAATCGTATGAGCAAGAGCAAGCACTACCTGGCGATCGACCTTGGCGCGTCCTCGGGCCGAGTGATGGACGCACGCTTCGATGGCAAGCGGATCACGCTCGAAGAAGTCAATCGCTTCGAAAACCGCGTCGTGCAGGTTTACGACGGCAGCGAACATGGCCGATACCAGTGGGACTTCCTTCGACTATGGGACGAGATCATGGCGGGCCTGCGCAAGTCGTCAGACCGCGCTGGCGAGATCGCATCGATCGGCTTTGACACCTGGGGCGTGGACTACGGCCTGATCGGTAAGTCCGGCCGACTCATCCACCAACCCACCGCCTATCGCGACCCCCGGAAGAATGAAATCTATGAAGAGGTGCGTGCGAAGCTGACAGATCAGAAGATCTATGAGCGCACCGGCATCCAGTTCATGCCGATCAACACGCTGTACCAATTGGCGGTGGATGCGATGGACCCGGATCGGCCGTTGGAACGGGCCGAGTCGCTGCTGATGGTGCCCGACCTGTTGGCGTATTGGCTGACGGGTGCCAGGGCGAACGAGCACACGTTCGCATCGACCAGCCAGTGCTACGACGCAGAAACATGTACCTGGACCGAAGACCTGCTCAGCGCGATTGGTGTGCCGACGTCGATCTTCGAGCGCATCGTCCAGCCGGGCGACCGTGAACCCTTGGGCACGCTTAATAAGATCGTCGCCGAGGCGACGCACCTGCCGGGTAACACTCGGCTTAGCGCGGTGGCGTCGCACGACACTGCCTCGGCCGTGATTGCCGTGCCGATGACCGACCCGACAACGTGTGCCTACATCAGCAGCGGGACGTGGTCGCTGGTCGGCCTGGAGCTCGATCAACCGGTGCGAACGCCAGCGGCTTTGGCAGCGAACTTCACGAATGAAGCGGGCATCGAAGGAACGACGCGCTTCTTGAAAAACTGCGCGGGCCTATGGTTGATCCAGGAGTGCCGACGGGTCTGGGCCGAGCAGGGTAAGCAGTACAGCTTCGCAGAACTCGCCTCGATGGCGGGTGATGCACCGGCACTGGTGAGCCTGTTCGACCCGGACGACCCGCGTTTCGCGACGCCCGGCGACATGCCGCAGCGTATCCGGCAAGCATGCAGAGAAAATAATGAGCCGGAGCCAACAGACGAGGGCGCACTGATTCGCGCCATCATTGATTCGCTGGCGATGCGTTATGACCAGTTGATCCGCACGGCGGCCCAACTCACCGGGCGAACCATCAAGACGCTTCACATCGTCGGCGGCGGCGCGGCGAATACCGTGCTCAACCAGATCACCGCCGACGCCACCGGGCTGCAGGTCATCGCCGGCCCGGGCGAAGCGACGGCGCTGGGTAATGCCGTGGTGCAGGCGATTGCGTGCGGCGATATCGCCAGCCTTAGTCAAGGCCGCGAAGTCATCGCCGCGTCGTGCGAGTCGATGCGCTATCAGCCACGCACCGATGGCTCCCGACAAGACAAAATCGCTGCGGCGCGCGATCGCTTTTCCAAGCTGGGCAACTGATCCAGCACTGAGCAGCTACTCGAAGATGACCTGCTCAAACGTCGCGTCGTTGCGCTTGAGGTTGCCCTCGCTATCGGGGGTCAACTCGACGCGGTAGGCCCGCTTGCTGTTGCCCGAAACCGCAAGGCTATACAGCAGAAATGGCTGGCTGGCGTCGTTGGTCACATCCCCATCTATTGGGTCCAAGTAGGCGTAGAAAGTCGTCACGCCATCCATATGTGAAAACAGGCTCCAAGTTTCATTGGTCGCGTCGGCTCGCCATGAGGTGTTGCCGTCTAGCGCTTTTTGGATGTAGTCCAGCGTGTACTGCGCGGCGATGCGTGCGTCGGCCTGCTCATGCTCCAGGTCGTTTCGCTTCAGTTCACCGCGCGCGATCTGTGTCGCCGCGATGCCGAGCGTAACCAGCAGCGTCGTCAGCCCAAGCACCAGCACCAGCGCGGTTCCGCGCGACCGTCGTTGTTGTGTCGTCTGCTTCATCAGTAACCGGCCCCCGATGTGTCGTAGATGTCGCTGCGGTACGTCGTTATCTTGGCGACTTCCTTGCCGCCGCGCGTCACGGTGACGATGATCCGTAGCATGCCCTGATCGGTGACCGAAGTTGTCGTCGGGCTCCAGAACTGAACGCGGTCAACCTGAACCGACCGGGTGTACCCTTGGGCACCCAAGATGTCGCCGCCATCCACATCGGTAGGCGGGGTCGATGTCCAACCCCTGTAGTCGTCGATGTCGTCGTAGTTCGAGCGGTCGCCGGTGTTCTCGCCAAGTTCGATGCCGAGGGTCGTATCTTCCTTGTATGGTTGCGACAGGACCTCGGCCATAAGGTCCTCGGCCAGGATGAGCCCGAGGCGCTGCTGCGCGGCGATGGCCTGCGACGCACGGGCACCCGAGATCGCATTGAGCGACGCGACAAACGCCCCGCCGATGATCAACAACGACAGCACCGTCTCGATCAGCGTGATGCCGGCGAGGTTGTGTCGTGTCGGATTGAGCAATTGCCGCGTCAGAGTGTTCACCTAAATATCAAAACAAGAGGTCCAGTAGGCCGGGGATCAGACCACTGTTGTCATCCACCGATTGATGGGAGTAGGCATCATCGAGACGGATCGTGATTGAGCCGAACTCAGCGACTCCGCCGCTTGATTTGAATGTCACGCCCTGTTCGAAGGTCTCGGGGTTGTCGATGCGATCCAACAGCATCGCCACCGCCGGCTGGTGGTTCACTTCGACATACAGGTATTCTTCGTGAGGGATGAACTTGACGCCGATGTCCAGCAGGCCCGCGGGCAGGTCGCGCACAATCGTCAGTTCGTCATTCATCGTCAGATCGTTATAGATCGCCAGTTCCTGACCGCCTGAATCACTAGCGCGTAACTGTACGATGACCGGAATGACCTTATCGCCTAGGACTGTATCGATGTATGAAAGGTGGATTGCTGGCCCCAGCGTGTCGTTGGACCGCATGCGGGCGGTGATGTTGATCACCTTCGCGGCGGCGAGTTCTTCACTCGTGTAGGTCAGTTCGCCATTGCAAGTCCAGATGCCATTGCTGATCGAAGAACCGGGGAACGTCCCGGCAGTGTGGACCCAGTCGGCCCGGCCGTCGGCATCCAGGTCCATGCTGGTCGGGTCGATACCAAAACCAGTCTCCGCAAAGTCAGTCAAGTATGGTGGCGCTAGTAGCATCCTTATATTGCGCACCAATGGCGAACGATCTTCCGCAGGACCTTGGAGCGTGATTTGGACACGGGTCAAGTGCTGCCGCTCGGTGGAATACTGATCAGAATCGGGCAGCAGTTCCCGGCCATAGACCCGGTAAAGATGCGTTTTGTTGTTATCAATATTCCAGGTCGAACCGCGATCCCATGAGTAAATCAGACCGCCATTACCACCACCCAAGCCAAGCAAGCCCCCGCTCACACTCTTCTCGCCGATCTGAAAAACTTCGTTACTGCCTGAGACGTAGCTCGTGACAATCGCGATGTCCTGGTCATTTGAAACAAAAGCCGGCTGAGACAACATGAACGAGTTCCAGTTTTCCGATGCCGTCAGCGTACTCTCGAACGACGTATTGGAACCATAAACCGTCGTACCGGGCACATTCCCAGCACGGTCTCGTAGTTCGATCAGGAACTCGCCATCCGTCGGCGTCTTGTAGGACGAGTAGTACGCGATACGTGTCGGTTTAAAACCGAGCGAGTCGTCAGACAATGCCGGGGTCACGATCTGTCCTGCCGGCGATGCATACTTGATACCGCGTTCCGTGCTCGAACCCGTCTCGTCATACTGATCAATAAGCGTTTCATCGTCGTAGTACGTCGCAACCGGCAACGGTGCCGATTTCTCAGTGATCACATAGACGAGTTCAAAGGTCTCGACCGAGTCAATCAGGTTGTACGCGTTATTCTCGTTGAGTTGATAGGTCAGCGGGTCGCCTGCTGCGCCAGACCAGGCATATCGAACGCGGTCTGGGTTGCCGTCACCGGTTCGGTCGGCAACGACGATGGTGACCGATCCTTTTTCCCGCTCAATGACATACTTTGCGACAGCGAGGTCCTCGGCGATCTGGCTGATCACCCGGCTGTCGATCGCGATGGTGACTTCAAAACTATCCTCGTCCGGCGATGCGCTGGATGCGAACATGACCGCCGAGCCAACCGACGAGGCAATGATGCCCAGCAAGACCAGGCTCAGCACGAGTTCAAGCAACGAGTGGCCACGAACAACGCGTTGGTGTTTTCGCATCACGCTCATCGTCGGGCCTCCCCGTTCGCGTTCAGTTTCACCGTGACCTGGCCCGAGCTGTTTGAGAGCGTCACGACCCCGCTATTGGCGGTTACGCCGTAGCCGTTAAACGAAGCAATCTTGCTATCGCCGAACCTAGCTGTATCGATCGACACACGATAAGGCGACTCGCCGAGATCGATTAGCGTTGCTTCGCCGCCGATATTGTTGAACTGGTACTGATCGTTGGTGGTGTCGAAGGTCACGGACACCGTCTGGCTGGCGGCTCGAGCGCGGGTGCGAGCGAGTTCCAGGTCAGCGATCACGCGCGTCGCGGCGGTGCTGAGTTGCTGTCGTGCCGATGCATTGGCAAAGCGTGGCAGCGCGATCGCGCTGACGATGCCAATGATGATGATCACGATCACCAGCTCGACGAGAGTGAAGCCCAACCGTTTTCGGTGTTTTGCTGGCAGCTTGCTCATAACGGTCTTGCTCTACTGGCGGTCAATCAATCACGCATGGGCCTCATCGTCTCTTGTGAAGTCAGGCGCAAAACCTCGGTTCAGATGGATCCTGCCGTGTGCTCGGCTATACAACCAGCCGATCCCGGGGGCATCTGCGGTCCCCATCCCTTGCGCGCCGGACCTGGCCCCGCCGGTCGCCTTGGGCGCGTCGCGCAGGTAGGGACCAAAGATGTAGGGCGTGCCTTTTGTTGTGGAGGTATTGCCTTGGACGTCAGAGTATTGCGTGAGTTGTGCCGGGCCATTTGTTTCGGAGGGGTACGCCCCGTTGTGCTCGGCGGCGTAGAGCTCAATCGCTTTGTTGAGCACAGCGAGATCTTGCTTCAACTTTGATTCGTCTGCACCTTCAGCACCTCGGCTAAGCCGCGGGATGGCAATCGCACTGATCACCCCGATGATGACTACAACAATCACCAGTTCAATCAGGCTAAAGCCGCGTCTTGAACCAAGCTTTTGTGTTTTGAAAACGGTATCCATCTCGTCGATTCCACTGGGTTTGAAAAACGCCGCCCACAATCCTGCCGGACTGTTGGGCGGCGTTAAACTCGTTCAACCGGCCTCGGCTGTCGCTATACAGACACTCGCTGTTTAGTAAGCGGTGTAGAGCTTGCCGCTGGCGTCTTTATCGGTACCGGTATTGGGCACGATCGTGCCGGCAGATGCGTCATAGACCCAGCCCACACCGATACCTGCTGCCGCAGCGACAGATGTGCTACCCTTCTCGTCGCCGACCTTCAGGGCCGGGATCTTACGGATATAGGGGCCGTAGATGTATGCACCGGTTTTGGTGGCGCTGTCGTTGCCATTGGCGTCGGTATAGGTCGTAAGCTGTGCTTCAAAGTCGACGACCGTTGGGTAGGTGCCGCCATGCTCGGTGGCGTACAGGTCGATCGCGTTACGCATGACCGCCAAGTCACCGGTGAGTGCCGAGTCGCTAGCGCCTTCTGCACCACGGCTCAGCCGAGGGATCGCGATCGCACCAATGATGCCGATGATCACAACGACAATTACCAGTTCGATCAAACTGAAGCCACATCGCTTCTTATTCATCATGTTCGTGTTCATACCAACCTCCGATTAAAAAGAGTAATCTATAAACCCCTCTTCCTTCAGCGGGGGTGTCATTATCTATTGTCGGGCGTCCCTATGTCCGACTTAATCAATACCGGGAAAATCAGGCGGAACAAGCACTCTGATCGCTACAGTCCTATAAGACCTCATCAACCTTCATTTCGACCTTTTGCTGAGTCGTCTCTGACATCCAGACCACATAGCGCGAGCCGACTTCCATCAGTTTGAAATCTTCATGGCTGCCCGTACTGCTGGTCACGCGGATCTTTTGGCCGACACGAATCGCCCGGCCGTCCAGCCCGCCGCCGCTGATCACCGCCATGATCTCTTCGTTCCCATCGATCACCGAACGCACCGTGCCGTCGAGCTTGAACACCGCGGTCAGACGCTTGCCAGACGCTTGCGTGGGCTGCTCGGCTTGAAACGTCGGTTTGGACCGCTCTGTCTGCCACTGCTTGGGCAGGTCAAAGGGGTCGTGTCGGTCCTGTTCGCCTTGCGGGTCATCTTGCTGCTGGGCTTGGACCAAACGCTCGGTCAGCGAGGCATACGACGGCAGCGCTTCGGCGTCCTTCGGCTCGATTGCTGGCGCGAGTTGGTTCATAGACAAAGGCGTCACCGGAGGCGGCACCACAGCCACGACCTCACCATCGTCGGCAGCGGCGTCTTGCGGCACACCTAGAAATAATTGATCCACCACCAGGCCTAGCACACCGATGCAAAGCACACCGATCAGCATCTTGCGTTGTTTGGTCATCTCCATCACAAACTCCT
>JARFRI010000022.1 GCA_029287335.1 Phycisphaera sp.
CTCAACGCGGGTAAGCACGTGCTCAGTCAAAAACCTTTCGCGATCGATCTCGATACGGCCGAGCGATTGGCTGACCTTGCCGACGAACGCGGCCTGCATCTGGCGGTGAATCAGAACGGCCGATTCGCACCGCACGTTGCCTACACGCGTGCCGCGATTGAGTCAGGCCTGCTTGGAACAGTCGGCTCGATCGACCTGTCCGTCCACTGGGACCACAACTGGACCGCCGGGACGCCCTTCGACAAGATCCCGCACCTGCTGCTCTACGACTTCGCGATCCACTGGTTCGATATGACCAACTGCTACCTCGGCGAGCGCAAGGCTAAAACGGTTTCCGCACAAATCCAGCATCTCGCAGGGCAGAGGGCCAAGCCCCCGCTGGGTGGTCATGTGATCATTCAGGCCGATGACGCACTGGCGACACTCAGCTTCAATGGGAACACGCTCGCGGGTCCGGTCGACCGCTCGCTCATCGTCGGCTCAAACGCCACGATCCAAAGCATCGGCCCAAACCTCAACGAACAACAACTCACGCTCTACCGCGATGACGAGGTACTCTCTGCCGAGCTGACGGGACAGTGGTTTAACGATGGCTTTGCCGGGGCGATGGGCGAACTGCTCTGTGCGATCGAAGAGGACCGCACGCCCAGTAACAACGCCCGGCACAATATCCACTCGCTTGAGATTGCTTTTGCCTCGATCGCGTCGGCAGAGCAGGGCGGCCAGCCGATCGAGGTCGGGTCGGTGCGTCGGCTCGAATCACAATGGATCAAAGGGACCTAGCGATGGCCGATCTCAAACCCGAAACCGTCGCAGCGCTTGCTAAACACCGTCTCATCCCGGTGGTGAGCTTGCCCGACGCGGAACTCGCCGAGCCTTTGGGTGATGCGTTGGTCGCGGCGGGGCTGCCTTGCGTGGAGATCACGTTCCGGACACCCGCGGCGGAGAAGGCCATCCGCATTCTCTCCAGGCGTGTTGATCTCTTCGTCGCGGCGGGCACGGTCTTGCATCGCGACCAGGCGCAGCGAGCGATCGATGCCGGCGCGCGATGCCTTCTTTCGCCTGGGACCGACCCGACCCTGATCCAATGGTGCCTCGCCAATCACGTGGACATCATCCCCGGCGTCGCGACGCCGACGGACATCCTTCTCGCGATGCGCTTGGGTCTGAGTACACTCAAATTTTTCCCTGCCGAGACGATGGGCGGGCCCTCTGCACTGCGCGCGATCGCGGGGCCTTTCCCCGGCCTGCGTTTCATCCCGACCGGTGGGATCACCTCAGACAACCTCGGCGATTACCTGGCACTACCCAACGTGCTGGCGTGCGGCGGGAGCTGGATGGTGACCCAGCAACTGCTGGAGCAGCGCGACTTCGATGGAATCCGTCAGCGGGTGACCGCCGCGCTCTCATTGATGTGAGCGGGCCCAGCCTCTTTGTCGGTTTAATCACGAACGATCGTTTCGTCGAGCGAGAGGATCGTGTTGCCGATCATCATCCACGATGCGAGTTCGGCTGGCTCATAGGCATCGGGCAGCGGGTAGTCGCCTTGCTCAAGGAGGGCCTTGGCATCCTTCGGGCTCTCCGCGTAGCGCTCGCGGTAGTACGTCAGTGCCTCCTGCAGGACGTTTCGTTCGTTGGCGTTGGGTTCTTGCCCGGTGCATTGGCGAACCATCAGCGTCAGCCGATCATCATCGTTGTCGGTCACAGCAAGCGTCCGCTGCGCGAGCACGCGCGCCGCTTCGAGGAACTGCTCATCGTTCCAGAGGACCAAGGTTTGCAAGGGCGTGTTGGTGACGCCACGGTTCACGACGCAGGCCTCGCGGTTGGGCGCACCAAACGTTGAGAGCTGTGGCGGGGGTGCTTTGCGCTTGATGAATGTGTAGAGACTGCGTCGGTAGAGTTTGTCGCCGTCGTCACGTTTGAAGACGTTGGTGTTGGATCGCGGGCCCATCGAGACCTCGCGCCACAGGCCTTCGGGTTGGTAGGGCTTGACGCTTGGGCCGCCGATGGTTTCGTTGAGCAGGCCCGACGCGGCGAGCGCGTTGTCACGGATGAGTTCGCCGGGCAGACGTGCACGGGGGAAGTAACTCAGCAAGTGGTTGCCCGCATCGAGTTCGTTGGCCGCTGTGTTTCTGGTTGCCTGCTGCCGATAGGTTGCGCTCATCACGATCTGCTTGAGCATCGCTTTTTGATCCCAGCCGGATTCGACAAACGCGACGCTCAAGTAGTCCAGTAGTGCTGGGTGGCTGGGCCAGGCCGCCTGGCTGCCGAAGTCTTCGACCGTCGAGACAATGCCGGTGCCAAAGATCATCTGCCAGAGCCGGTTGATATGGACGCGCGCGGTCAGCGGGTGCTCGGGGTGTACCAGCCACTTCGCAAAGCCCAGCCGATTGTTTGGCGCGCCCTCGGGCAGCGGCAGATCAATAAAGCTAGGCAGGTCCAGCTTCGCGGGCCGATCCTTGATTGGCTTGCTGTAGGTGCCACGCGAAAGAACGTACATCGCTTTAGGCTTATCCAACTCCTGCATGATCGACACGGGGATCGCCTTAGCCCGAGCCGATTCAACGAGCCGTTTCGCCTTGAGTAAATCGGTGTTGATGATCGAGCGTTCGGCCTGCCATTGCGTTATGAATGCCTCGGTTCCATGTCCGGTGCGCTCTTCCGCAGGGATCAGAGCCAACGGCTGTAACGGCAGCGCCGCATCTTCTTCAGAGATAAACTGCCAATTGAACTCCGTTGGCTCTTGTTGTGTATTCACAAGCTTCAGGACCAAACGGTTCTCACCGGCCTTTAAATTGAGCTTCAGCTCGGTCGCGTGCTTGTCTTCTGCTTGCTCATTGCCCGAGGCTGCGAAGGTATAGATCTCTTCACCGTTGAGGTAAACACGCAAGCCATTGCTATAGCCCAGCCGAAGTGTCTTTGTGCGATCGGTTGGCGAATGGATGGTTTGGCCGAGGTAGTAAGCGGCGCGGCGTTGGATTAGACGGTGATCTTTATCAGAGACGTACCCCGATTTGTATTCCCATTTTTTGTTGCCGCTGGCGTTGACTGGGCCCAGCGGGGTCGTGCCCTTCTCCGGGCCGTAGGCCGTGTCGAATGATGCATCGAAGTCTGCTCCACCGTAAGGCCCGGCCTGATACCAGCCGCTCGCGACGATCGGGAACGCCTCGATCACCGATGCCTCGCTCTGTGCAAAGCCGACGCGGACCCGGCCGAGCGTTCGGCGAGATAGGCCCGACCGGTGCTCGATCAAGACGCTCAGCTTGGTCCCGCCCGCATAGCCGAACGGCTCGTCCGCGACGAGCAGCAAGGTGCGTGGGTCTTTATCTTTCGTGGTGCCGGTGCCCCATCCGGGCTTGCCGGGCTTGAGGATGTTCAGCGCATCCAGATCACTTCCCTGTTGGGACTTGGTTGCCCACGCCCAGCGGAGCTTGACCTGTTGGCTTTGCGCGGGGTCTTTAAGTGATGTCGCGGTGATCTTGATGTGCGTCGGCTGCGCGTCGCCGTTCTCCGCGCGCCCGACACGGTCGTTGAGCCAGGGGTCGGTCAGCGCATCAACTTTGATTAGCCGAAGCCGCGTCGCGTCGGTCTGGTACGTCAGTGTCAGGTCTTCCTGCCCGGGGCTGTCGCGGTTACTCAACAGCACCGACCCGTCAGGCTTGAACTTAAACGTCGCACTCTTCTGCGTCGACTCGGCCTTGGTCAATTCTGCCTTGGCCCATTGGACGCCGTGCCTGTCTCGCAACGCGGATTCCCATGCCGACTGCTCGGCCTCGAGATTCGGCGCGGCTTGGAGCCTTGCCTGCTCGGCTTGCTTCAGCGCCGTCTGGGCCTGAGTGAGTTCGGCCTTGGCCTCGTGGGTATACCAATCCATCCGCGGCGCATACGCGATCGCGCGCTCGGGCCGATTCGAATGCACGCCCCGCTCCTCGATCGAATGAAAATACTTGAAGAGGTTGTAATAGTCCTGCTGCGTGGTTGGGTCGTACTTGTGGTCGTGGCACATCGCGCAGTTGTAGGTCTGAGCCATGAAGACCGTGGCGATCGTCTCGATGCGGTCGGCGACGGCGGTGACGCGGAACTCCTCGTCGATCGACCCGCCCTCGTGGTTCATCATGTGCATGCGGTTGAACGCGGTGGCGAGTATCTGCTCGTCCGTCGCCCCT
>JARFRI010000030.1 GCA_029287335.1 Phycisphaera sp.
TGGTTGGCTTGGCGGTCCTTGGCCAGCACCAGTTCAACGCTTTTGCCGTCGTCGCTGGCGGTGACGCTTGCGATCTCGACGACTTGCTCCCTGGCGTCCTTGGGGATCTTCGGCCCGCCGTACTTCGCGGTCTTCTCATAGGTCCAGGCGTTGACGGCCCACTTCTTTAGGTCAGCGAGTTGTGCTTGATCGACCGGCTCGGTGAAGGTGATCTTGAAGCCGTCCTTCGTTGCCGTCACGGTCGCGAATTCGAATGCGGTCTCGTCGGTCGGGGCAAGGCGTTGCAGGCCGGTCATCTTGCCTTTCCAGTTCCAGTTTCCGCCAGCCCCCATGCAGCCGACGTAGAGCGAGCCGTCTGGGCCCCAGATCAGTCGGTTCGTTCCGGCCTCGAAGCCGTTGGAGTGGCGGTAGATCGCGCCCTGCCAGGTGCCGTCAACTTCTTCGAACTCGACACGACGGATGCCGCCCATTCTGATCTCGGCCATGAGGAACTGGCCGGCGTGTGGGTTGCCCTCGGGGATCTCAACCATGTTGCCCGGCGAGTTGGCGCATTCGTTCTGCGGGATCCAGACGGCGGGCATCGTGATCGGCTGATCGGAGAACGCCGAAGGCACGCCGCCGTCGGGATAGAAATCGCTGGTTGCGATGGTGTTGTTGTAGTGGCCGAAGAACGCGCCTTGTTTGTCGAAGTAGATGCCGCTGGCGGGTTTCCACGCGCCCTGGTTGTCGGGCATGATGATGTGGCCGTCGGGCCCGAGGGATACGCCGTTGGGTGTGCGCAGGCCGCCGGCGACGACGGTGTATTCGCCGGTCTTGCCATCGATCTTCAGGAGTGTGCCGCGCAGTTCGGGATTGGGGCCGTTGAGTGATTCGATCTCACCCACGATGTTTTCGTCCTCGATCATCTTCTTGAAGGTGATGTTGGTTGAGAGCGTCACATAGAAGTGCCCATCGAGGTAGGGCAGGCCGAAGGTGAAGTGGTGGTAGTTGTCGCTGATCCAGCCGGAGGCGAAGGTTTCTTTGCTGTCGGGGATGCTGTCGCCGTCGGTGTCGGTCCACTTGGAGACTTCGTTGCGGTCGCAGAGGTACAGCGCGCCATCGACATAATTCAGGCCAAGCGGGTCGAATAGTTCATCACTGACGAGGTGGACCTTGATATCAGCAGGGTCTTTCGCGGTCGGGTTTTCCAAGACATACAGCATGCCGTTGGGCTCGCCGAGTACTCGGCTACTTTTGTTCGGCGGAAAGGTGGTGACCGCGAGCATGCCGTTGGGCAGGAAGCACAGCGCGCCGACTTGTGGATTGAAGTCGTCGGGGCGGGCCTGCTCGATGGTGTAGGCGGGGTGAGCAGCTTCGAGGGCTTTTCCTGAACCGGGACGTTTATCGAACTGAGCCTCGGCGGGATCGGCCAGCGCGAATGTTGCAAGGACGCTTAAAAGGAGGACGGAGCTAAGACGCATGGAGGTTCCTATTGGGGAGATACAAACAAACGCAGGGCTCATCGATCCCGTTGTCAGGGACGGCTGTTCGGCCCGCCATCATGTGACCTGGTCACAGCTAAATAACGGACATCACCAGTCCGTTTATCGTGCTTACTTCGGGGCCTTGTGGAACGTCAGCCATGACTCGGGCGACCACATCTTCTGTCCCTTTTCAGACGTCGCATCGATGCGGATATGGTAGACGTAGTTGGGTCGTCGGCCGTCCACGATGAGCTCGGCGGACTTCTTGTCATCAGCGACTTTCACCGCGGTGACGTTGGCTTTGTGCTCTTCGCGCTTCGGGCCGCCATAGAACGGGGTGGCGACGTAGGTCCAGGCGGTGACGCCCCAGTTCTCGAGATTGTCGAGTTGGCCTGCTTTCACCGGCTCGGTGAAGCTGACACGGAAGCCGTCCTTGGTTGTCTCGATCTTTTCGTACTCAAAGGCCGTCTTGCCCGTGGGTCGCAGGCGTTCGAGGCCGAAGAGTGTCTTGCCCCAGCCCCAGCCGCCGCTGCCGCCCGAGCCCATCGCGCCAACGTAAAGGCAGCCGTCCGGCCCCCACTTGATGTCGTTAGGTCCGCCCTCGAGCCCCATCGTGTGGCGGAAGACGACGCCTTGCCAAGTGCCATCGACCTCTTGCATGTAGATGCGGTGGATCGCGCCTTGGGTGAGGTCGGCGCTGAGCACTTGGCCGGCAAAGGGCTTGCCCTCGGGGATCAGCAGCGTCGCGCTGGGCGAGTTGCCCACTTCGTTTTGTGGCAGCCAGATGGCCGGGGGTGTCGGTTCCTTGTCGGAGTACATGGAGGGCACGCCGCCATCGGGCAGGTTGATGTGGCTGAAGGTGGCGTTGTACTTGCCGAAAAACTCGCCGCCCTTGGGGACGTAGATGCCGTTGGAGGGTTTGAAGTCGCCCTGGTTGTCTGGGACCAGGACGATACCGTCGGGCCCGGTGCCGACACCGTTGGGTGTGCGGAGTCCGCCGGCGATCCACTCGACCTCGCCGGTCTTGACGCTGACCTTCATGACGCAGCCGCGGAACTCATGGTTGGGCGCGTTGCCGCCGCGAGTCTTGCCTTTGGAGTCGCTGATTTGGCCGGCGATGGGGTCGTCGGGGTTGGACTTGGCGGTGTCGCGTTCTTCTTGGCTGAGGTGCAGGCTGGTGGACAGGGCACCGTAGAGGTAGCCGTCGTGGTAGCCCAGGCCGAAGGAGAAGTTGTGGAAGTTATCGCTGATCCAGCCGGAGGCATGGGTGTCTTTGGTTTCGGGGATGCCGTCGCCGTCCTGGTCGGTCCACTTGGATAGCTCGTGTCGCTCCAGGACGAACAGGCCTTCGGGCAGCCAGTACGCACCCAGCGGGAGGATGAGTTCTTCGCTGACCTTGTTGATCTTGATTTCGGAGGTGTCTTTGCTCGTTGCGTTTTCGAGGATCTGGAGTTGGCCGTTGTTGTCGCCCGATGCGCCGGTCTTGCGCGGGTTGAAGGTCAGGACCGCGAGGTACTTGCCGTCCGGGCTCCACGCCAGCGCACCGACCTGCGGTTCCCAGTCTGCGGGGCGGGCTTTTTCGACGGTCCAGGATGGGTGAACCTTGGCCAAGGGTTGCCCGTCGCCGGGTCGGCCTTCGGCTTCTTGTGCAGAGGCGATCGAACTTACGCTCGTCAAGAGCAGCAGGACGGACAAGATCGTGAGCAGTCGTTTCATGGTGTCGTATCCACGGTTGAATAAATCGGTTCAGCGGCGGTTCAGGCATCACCTGAGCTGCGGCCGCTAGTTAAGAAGGACAGATGACAGCCGCTTATCTTACAGGCTTCGACCCACGATACGCTGTCACCACGGCGACAAACCATGACGCCAAGGCGACAGCTTGTTCATTCCGACGAGCCCCTTCGACGCATCGGCCGCGCGGGTTATACTTGGGTTGCCCCCTTCTTTTAGACACCCAAACTCCCAGAGGCCGCCACGGATGGCAAAAACCGCCGAACACAAGCCGGATAAGCCAAAAAAGACGCCTGCCCTCCAAGGCAAGTTCGTCCACCTGCACCTGCACAGCCAGTACTCGCTGCTGGACGGCGGCAACCGCCTGGACCGCCTCGTCAAGCACGTCAAAGAACTGGGCATGGACGCGGTCGCCGTCACCGACCACGGCAACCTGCACGGGGCCGTCGAGTTCTACAACCTCGCGCAGAAGGCCGGCATCAAGCCCATCCTCGGCATCGAGGCCTACGTCGCGCCCGACATCGCTGGCAAAACTTCCGACCGCACCAACCGCGAGTTCACCGGCGTGTCCGACGGCGGGTTCCACCTCGTCCTGCTGGCCGAGAACAACGCCGGCTGGCAAAACCTCTTAAAGCTCAGCTCCGACGCCTTCGTCAACGGCTTCTACTTCAAGCCGCGCATGGACAAGACGACCCTCGCGCAATGGGGCGAAGGCCTCATCGCCATCAACGGCCACCTCGGCTCGTCCGTCGCCTACCACCTAGTCAAGTACCACCAATCCAAAGACCCGACGCACTACAAAAACGCCAAGGCCGAGGCGCTTTGGCACAAAGAACTCTTCGGCGTCAATGACAAAGGTGAGCCTTGCTTCTACCTCGAGATGCAGCGCCACGAAGAGAAGCTGCAAGACGAGAACAACCCGTACATCAAGCAGCTCGCACAAGAGCTCGACATCCCGCTGGTCTGCGACAACGATGCGCACTTCATGACCGCCGATGATTGGGATGCGCATGACACGCTGTGCTGCATCTCGATGGGCAAGATCAAGTCGGACGA
>JARFRI010000033.1 GCA_029287335.1 Phycisphaera sp.
CCTCCGCCATCTCCCACGCGCTTACAAAACGAACCTATAATCTGTCCGTTATCGAATGCGCATCGTTGTTGCGCTGTTCATCTCGCCACACCCCCGTGTCGCGAGTTAATTGCTAGCTCTGCGATTGGAGTGATTCATGTCGACTAAGAAAGAAGCCTGGGGTATCGAGGTTGGGGTTCAGGCAATCAAGGCGATGAAGTTAGGGCGCAGCGGCAACGGCGTGACGCTACTCGACTTCGACTGCATGCCTTTCAAGCAAGTCCTGACAACGCCCGATCTCAACGTCGAAGAAGCGATCCGCGTCAATCTCGACGCGCTGGCGACCAAGCACGAGTTCGACAAATCCACGGTCGTCGTCTCGGTGCCCGGTCACATGGCTTTTGCCCGCTTCGCGAAGCTCCCGCCGATTGAGTCGAGCAAGGTCAAGTCGATCGTCGCTTACGAGGCTCAACAGCAGATCCCGTTCCCCATCGATGAAGTCGAATGGGACTATCAAGTGTTCGCCCAGGAAGACGCCCCGGACATCGAAGTCGGCATCTTCGCGATCACCAAGGAGCGGGTCGCGAAATTCCTGTCTAACTACCGATCCGTGGGCTTGCGTGTCGATATGCTCACGCTTTCGCCGGTCGCGGTTTACAACGCTTTTGCGAACGAAAACGCGGGCGGCACCGGCCACGGCAGCGGAACGGTCTACCTGGATATCGGCACGACGTCGACCGACATCATCGTCGTCGAGGACGAGACCATCTGGCTGCGGACATTGCCCTTGGGCGGCAACCACTTCACCCAAGCCCTGATGAAGCAGTTCAAGATCAGCTTCGCCAAGGCCGAGAAGCTCAAACTCGAGGCGGCGACCAGCAAGTACGCCAAGCAGATCTATCAGGCGATGCGTGGTGTCTTCAATGACCTTGTCACCGAGATCGAGCGATCCCTAGGCTTCTACACCTCGCTGAACCGCGATGCGGAATTGACCCAGATCGTCGGCGTCGGCTCGACTTGGAAGCTCCCGGGCCTGCAGAAGTACATCAAGCAAAATACGCGCATGCAGGTGATCCGACCCGATGGCTTTGCACAGCTTGAGGTCGAGGACCGCCGTGCGGCGGAGTTCTCATCCGTTGCGGTCAATATGGCCACGGCTTACGGCCTCGCGCTGCAAGGCCTGGGGATGGGCGTGGTCGATGCCAACGTCCTGCCCCAGAGCGTGCTCAAACAACGGATGTGGAAGGCCAAGCAGCCTTGGATCCTCGCGGCCGCGGCATGTGTCGCAGGTGCCGCGGCCTTGGGCCCGATCACGCAATTCCTGGAGAGCCAGAGCTTCAACAGTGTCTGGAATGCATCGCGTGACGATATCACCGCAACGATTGCCGAAGCTCAGGAAGCCAAGAACACATACGACACCGTTCAGACCAGCGACCCTCGGCCGGGTATCCGCAATTACCGTCGGAGCTTCGATTACGCAAACCTCTATACCGGTTTATACGAAGACGTCACCAATGCGATGTCAACGATTCAGCCGCACAAGGCCTTTCAATCGCTTAATTGGGACAACCCTGATGCGGTAAAGCTAGCAAGCGAGGTCCCTCGCCGTGATCGTGATCAGATATGGGTCACAAGTGTCACGACGCAGTACCAGGCCCCGACCGCTATCGTGCAGGTGGTCGACCCTGATTCACAAGGTGAGCCGATCCCCTCGTCTGGAGAATTCCCCAGCGGCGATGGGCAGAGCTTTAGCCCTGATGTCGGCACGGGCTCGGCTTCGCTGCAGCCTGTTCCCTTCCCCACAATCCAAACACCTGGCCAAGACGCTCAAGTTGAGCCCGAAGGGGAATCCTCTACCAACGCGGGTTCGATGGCTGACCAACTAAAAGCACTGAAGGACAGCCCCGCGCCGCGAATCATCGTCACCGTCAGCGGCGAGACAACGATGAACGGTGCCGAGATATCGCGGGTACTCAACCAGAAGGTTGTCGACTGGATGAAGAAAAACGCGATCCGCCCGGACCGCCCGTATATCGTCTTGCCTGAGCTGAAAGACCCGCGTTTCTCGCCAAGAGCAACCACCAACTTGGGGAGAGGTGCGACAGGCTTTCGTGGCGCTTCAAACCAAGACGGCTTGAGCCCCGTGCCGACCCCCAAAACGCAAGAGAACGCACCAGCCGGTGGTGGTTTCTCCCCGCCAGGGGGTGGCTTCAGTGTCCCCGGCAGAACAGGGGAGGCTAAAATCCTCGAAGTGAAGACCCCGGAGGGCTGGTACGCAAAACTTGGCTCGTCCAGCTCGGGTTTCCCGATCGATGCGCTGTACCCGCGTCGCCCCATGACAACTGAAAAGCGTGAGGGGGACTACAACTTTACATTCAAGTTTGAAGTCATCCTCTTGTCTCCCGACGAGGCACGAAAGACGATCTTGCCCGCCAAACCGCAAGAGATCGACCCTGCTGATCCAACACCCGACCGTGAGCCTGTCTCGCCAACCGCGGCGAACCAGACCCAGGAGGACCGAGCATGAAAAACCTCATCGAAATGATTAAGTCAAACCCCTTGGTCACCGCTTCAGCGATCGTTGCGGCCTTGGGTCTTGTCCTGCTCGGGTACTTCTACGTCGTCGCGGCGCCAAACTACAGCGAAGCCAAATCCGAGCTGCTCAAGGAGCAAAAGCAGCGTCAAGACCTGCTCATGAATGTCTCGGTCCCGTTGCCCAATAAGGACCCCAATGCACCGGCGGATATGGAGCCGGTCGTGATCAATCAGGTCGTGATCAAAGACCTGGGTGAAATCTACACGACCATCCAACAACACTACGAAGACATCCTCGCGATTGCGAAGGACAAAAACGCGCAGAATCACCTCGGCGTCCTGCTTGGCGGAAACGCGATCTGGCCAGACGCCAACACGACCCAGTTCTTCAGCCTGTACGTGCGTGCGGCGTCGGACTACACCGATCATTTCAAAGCGCTTTTTGATGTCCAGTCGTCTAACAACTGGAACATGCCGGTCTTCTCGGCAGGCAGCCCGCCGACTCGCGCCGAGCTTGAAATGATCTTGGCCCGGTCGGCTTTTGAGTTCATCAGCAGTGTTGGTGCGCAGAGCGCTTCTGATCTGAGCCAAAGTCAAGCCGAGCAACTCTTTGCCGAACAGCGCATGACGCTGATGAACGCACTCAACGATCGTGCTCGCCGAATCAACCTCTACGTCTCACTGCCTCCAGACCAGGACCGATTCGCGCCGGCCGACTTAACAGACAAGCCTGCCGACGGCGGCCCCGCTCCGGGACAGGGCTTTGCGGTTGGTGGGCTGCCAGGTGGCGCTTCCAAGACAAACAACGCAACGGCCCAGTACCCCTTTGTGATCGCGCCTTGGGCATTTTCGGATCAGCCCCCAGCACCCGACCAACTCTGGGAGGGCCAGGTCCAGCTCTGGATCATGCGCGACATCATGATCGCCATCAGCCGAATGAATAATGTTGGCGGCACGGTAAAGACGCTCGGCCCCGACGGCTCAATCCGTGATGAAGACGCCAATGCCGTGAACAGCCCCATCAAGCGATTGCTTGAGCTCAAGACCCTCCCGGGCTATGTCGGCTTGCACAACACCGGCGCGGCACTGGGCGGGGTAGAAAGTAATCCGGCTTTTGGTGGTGGTCCAACGACGAATACCTTTAATAACTCGGGTGCCGCAACGGCGCTGCCGGGCTCGACGACCCCGAGCATCTACCCAACCCCACCGGCGCAGCTTGCACCGAAGCAGGCCACCGATCGTGCGGTCGAGCATTTTGGGATCACCCCAACAGGGCGTGTCTCAAACGGCATCTTCGACGTTCGGCACACACAGCTCGTGATCGATATCGAAGCAGACAAAGTCCCCGCGTTTATCGAGTCGCTACGGAAGGTCAACTTTTTGACCGTCGTCAAGGCTGAGATCACCGATCTTGATGAGTATGAGCTTTTGGAAGAAGGCTATGTCTACGGCCACCGCGATGTGGTGCGTGCCAAACTTGTTATCGAGTCTCTCTGGTTCCGTAACTGGACACAGGACCTGATGCCGAAATTGGTTAAAGAAAAGCTGCTGATCATTCAGCCCGCCAATGCGCTGCAGCAAGAGCCAGAGCAGTTCTGATCACGGACGAATAAGTAACGATACACCCAGTTGTAAACGCCTCGGAGTAACACGATGTCAGCACCCCGCATAAAAGACGCCAGTTTTATCCAGCTCCATATCGAGAAATTGATCCTGGCAGTTGGCCTCCTTGTTTTCGCAGTGGGTGTTTTCTTGTTTGTCCTGGGTAATCCGTTCGCGATTGAGCTCAACCGCCAGACGTATGACGATCCTGCGCAAGCGGTTAATGTGCTGGTCAGGACAGATGAAGCCCTTGAGCGTGGCCTGCAGGACCCCAAGCCCCTCCCGGAAATCGAGACCCCTGAGTTCCGCGAAAACTTCATCGCAATGATCGATCAGCGGATTGATTCGGAGTCCCGACTCGCCTCGCTCTCGAATCCGGGCCTGACCGAGGGGGCGACCTATCCGGACAGGCCCGAACCATCACGCTACACACTGGTCTACCCGCCAGCCCCCAAGAACATCAAGCACGTTTCAGGCACCGATGTATTGGACAAAGAGTTCAACCTCGCAGCGACCAAACAGTTCTTCGAGCTCTGGGGTAAAGATCTGGATGAGCCGGGCGACTTCACCATGTTCATCGCGTCGGGTGAGTTCGATATCTACGAGTGGGTCACCCGCTTGCAGGCCGACCCCAAGACCCCGGGCGATATCAAGATTCCTGTGGGTATCTGGGCCCAGCGATTTGGAATCGCCGGCGTCGCTCTACTCCGCGAGGAGTGGGACCCTGCACAAGGGCGATGGGTTGACCGGAAGATCGTTGAACCGCTCCCCAGCCAGTACCGCGTGCTCGAAGACGACACAGCACCGGTGGAGACGAACGAAGCCCTGGCCGAGATCGCAAAGCTCCGTGAGGGGCAAATTGAGCTGGCCCAACCGGACCTGCCTTGGCTCTCGGGATTCGTACAGGCTGTCGCGCCCGGCGATGAAAATGCCGGCGTTGGCGTGGATGGCTTCATCCAACAACTCAACGACGAGAACATTGGACCCAAAGAAAAAGAAATCCTCAAGCTCGAAGAAAAGATCAAACAGATCGAAGAACGCCGAGCCCGTCAAAAAGGCCGTAACCCCGGCGGTCGACCAGGGGGTGACTTCGATGCGCCTGGACCAACGTCCGATCGGCCCGATTCCAGCCAGCGTCAAATCGACAGCCTCCGCGAACGGATCGAACGCCTCCGACCACAGGCCGAACGTGAGAAAGAAAATCGGCGTCGTCTGGCGGAAGATCGCCGATTGCGTGAGGAAGAGCGAAGGCGACGTGAAGAACTGCAAAATGCGCGTGACCGCTCAGTGTTTGGTGGCGGGCCAGACCCGATTGATCAGGCCAATGTCGCAGGCATGAACCTGAAAGAAGGCTCCACCCTCCGCGTCTGGGCGGCCGACCCGAGCATGCGCCCGGGCAAGACCTACCGCTACAAACTACTGGTCAGCGTCATCAACCCGCTCTACGCGGTCCCGCGCCTCGCAGCCGATCAACTCGATGAAAACAAGAGTCGTGCGGCGCTGCTACCGACAGAAGATGAAATCGAAGCCATGTCATGGATCGGCCCGATCAAGGTCGAGCCCAAGTCACGCTTCTTTTACACCGCTGGCCGTGAGAGCAGCGCCAGCATCGATATCTATCGTCGATACAACGGCAAACTTGTGTATCAGGATTTTGATGGTTCGCCTGGCGACATCATCGGATCGGTTAAAGAGGTCGAGGACGAATTTGGCCAAGTCGAAAAAGTCGATATGAGTGTGGGCGCAATACTGGTGGATATCGAGCGACACCGCGACCCACTCTCCACGGGCTCAACCGTTAATTCAATGATCTTCATGGACGCCGAGGGCAACATCCACGAGCGCATCGAGTCGCTCGATAAGTCCAGCCCCGAGCGTAAAGAGCTCAGTGACGAGTACAAAAATGGAGCCGAAAAGCCGCTGCGTCCTGCAGATGGCACGAGGCCTAGCGGACCAGACTTTGATCCAGGCTTCAATGATTTTTAAGTTGACTTGTTGGCGACCGTATTCGCTTCGTGGTACTTGAGGTACGCTTGGCCGGTCTCTTCGCCAAGGTACTTCTTCATCACGCGCTCGTCGATGCTGGGCACATCGATCAGGATCAGTCCATCTAACACATTGCCAAAGTCGGGGTCGACATTGAACCCCATCAGTTGGCCGTTGAGCTTGAGATACTGCTTGAGCAGGATGGGGATCGGTTTGCCGTCGGCCTCGAGTTCCTTGATCAACTCGTTGGCTTCGTCGAGTGAACCCGCGACCGTCGAGAACGCTCGTCGATCAAACTCGCGGACTTCTTTCCGCTTCATCGGATTGCGCGGCGAGACCAGCTTGGCCAAATCCGGCAAGAACTTGTGCAGCGTCAGAAACGCGGTGAGCAGGTGCTTGCTCATCGACGAGTATTCAGCACTGATCGAGACAGGCCCAAACAACCTTCGGTACCGAGGGTACTTGCAAATGTACGCCCCGATACCTTTCCACAGCAGCATCAGCGGGGCGTAGCTGCGCTGGTAATCCAGCGCGACCCACGATCGGCCAAGCTCCAGCGCCGGATCGATCTGTTGGAGTAGATTCTTGCGGAACTTGAAAAGCGTGTTGGTGTAGAGACCGTCCTTGCCGTACTCAGGCAGGATCTCATCGGTGGGCCCAAGCCGGTAGCCGCCGACGACATCGTGCTTCTCAGTATTCCAGACAACCAGTTGCAGGTAGTAGTCGTCGAACCGGTCGATATCCAGCGGCAGGCCCGTGCCTTCGCCGACATCGCGGAAGGTCAATTCGCGCAGTCGTCCCAACTCACGCATCAAGCCCGGGCACTGCGGCGAGCGCATATAAAACACATCGAACTCGCCTTGCCGAAGCAGATGCTGTTCAGAGGGCAGGTCGGCGATCTCGTCAACAAGCGTCTGCTTTGATACGGGGGCAATGACATCCGCGTTTGGCTTGGCCTCTGCTGTCGTTTCCTCAGATTCCCGCTGTGGTTTGAGCAGATATGTTCGTACGCGGAGATAGTCGTTGAGGTTGTTCGGGTCGTCGAATCGGCTCAGTCGAGCCGGGCTGATCGGAGCACCAACACGCACGGTCACCGGCGCGTTACGTTTCCGCAGCATCTCGGTCGGCAGCATCACGGTGCGCAATCTCGGGTGGATCAGCCCGGCAACTTGGAACAGCCGACTGTTGTACCCATCGAAAAAGATCGGCACGACCGTCGGCTTGGTCTTCTGAATGATCCGCGCCGTGGTTGGGTTCCATTGCGGATCGACCACGGCCCGCTTGCGGAGCTTGAGGTGCGCCACTTCACCAGCGGGAAATGCACCAAGCAGGTGGCCTTCCTTCACCCACTTCATCGCTGCCCGGGTCGGCCCGATGTTTCGGCCGATTGACCTCTTGTCCTCGAACGCATCGACAAAGAAGAAGCTGTCCCGCAAGTCGGGGATCATCGAGAGCAGGTTGTTCGCCAGCAGTTTCACATCGGGGCGCACCTGACGGAGCATGGAGCAGAGGATGAGCCCCTCGATCCCACCGAAGGGGTGGTTCGCGACAACCACCACTGGGCCTTCCTTGGGGATACGATCAACTTGCTCTTGCAAAAAATCGACCTCGATACC
>JARFRI010000065.1 GCA_029287335.1 Phycisphaera sp.
ATTAAACGCTTCATACCAATCAGGGAATCTTGCCCCCATCAGCCTTGCGACTGCACCAGTCATCGCCGCATTGATTTGATTGTGGTTGCCGAGGAGCGGGAATGATGGGGGCGGTTGGTTTGCATCATCGATATAGCGATGGACATCGATACGAGTACCCGCAAGTTCCTCCGCTTTGTTCAGCCAATTCCGAAATTCCCCTAACACCAAATCCCCGTGATTCACAACGTGATGAATAATTGACAACTCGTCCTTTGCGACCCCTTCCAAGTCCTTAAAAAACTCCAGATGCTCTTCCCCAATGCTCGTGATCACCGCGATGTCGGGTCTGGCGATGGCGGAGAGGAAATCGATCTCGCCGGGGTGGTTGGTGCCGATCTCGCAGGCGACGAAATCGTCTTGCGGCTTGCCGCTTAGCAGGGTTAACGGCACGCCCAAATGATTATTAAAACTCTTGGGGCTTTGGGTGCCGGTCAGGCCCGCGTGTGTCAGCACGTGGTGGATGAGGTGTCGGGTCGTCGTCTTGCCGTTGGACCCGGCGATGCCGATGACTCTGCAGCCGCCGGCTTTGAGTTCGTTGCGGTAGGCGCGGGCGAGGTCTTGGAGGGCGACGATGGTGTCGTCTACTTTTAGGATTGGTGACGGGGTGCTGATGGCTGGTTCTGCGCTGACGATGGCTAACGCGGCGCCTGCATCAAATGCTTTGTCTAGAAAGTCGTGCCCATCAAAATTGTCGCCTTTGATGGCGAGGTAGGCTTGGCCGTGCTTGAGGTCGCGCGTGTCGTGCCAGAGGCCGGTGACTTGTTGTTGCAAGTCACGGTGTTTCACGAGCCAGGTGCCTTGGGTGACATCCGCGAGGTTTTGGTAGGTCCAGAAGGGCATGGGGTGATGTTAGCCGGCGGGCTTGTCCCGGCGAGGTTGTTGTTCATCGATCCCGCAGCATTGCTGTCGCAACGCGGCGGGCTTAAGCGGGGGGATTCACTTTTTCTCTCAGTGCGGCGGCGGCTTGTTCGCGGTCGTCGAAGTGGTGTTTGGTCGTGCCAATGATCTGGTAGTCCTCGTGGCCTTTGCCGGCGATGAGGACGGTGTCGTTGGCGTTGGCGAGGTTGATGGAAAAGCGGATCGCGTCGGCACGGTCAGCGATGGTGTGGGTCTCTTTGTTTGACGATGGATCAAAACCCGCTGTTGCATCCTTGAGTATTTGCTCGGGGTCTTCGGTTCTTGGGTTGTCGCTGGTGAGGACAACAACGTCGGCGTATTGCTGGGCGGCGTTGGCCATGAGCGGCCGTTTATTGCGATCGCGGTCGCCACCGCAGCCGAAGACGGTGATGAGTCTGCCTCCCGCAGAATGGGTCAGTTCGCTTAAGCAACTGCCGACGTTGATGAGGGCGTCGGGTGTGTGGGCGTAGTCGATGAGGACGGTGGGGAGAACCGAGGCTTGAGGCTTGAGGCTTGGGGCTTGAGTGGCTGGCCAATCCGGGCCGACGGGTTCGAGTCGGCCGGGGACGGGTTTACAGGTTTCGATGCCTTGCTTGAGTTGTTCGGGCGTAAGTTCAGCGGTGAGGTAGGCCAGTGCGAGGGCTTGCAGGGCGTTGCTGAGGTTGTGTGGGCCGGGCATGGGGAGGGCAGCGGTGATACTGGCGAGTCGGCCGTGGAACTCGGCATGGCTTGAAGCGGCGGTGAGTTCGATGGGTTTGACGCAGCATCGTCGCACGCCGATTTTTTCAGGAGGCAGTTGGCCGTCGGGATTGAGCACGGCACTGAATGCGATGGTTGCCTTGCAGCCACGGGCCATGCGCGCGGACCACGGATCGTCGCCGTTGAGGATGGCGAAGGCGTCTTTGTCGAGTTGCTCAAAGAGAATGGCTTTGGCGTCGGCGTAGGCCTGCATGTTGCCGTGGTAGTCGAGGTGGTCCTGGGTGAGGTTGGTGAACGCGGCGGCAGCGAAGCGGACGTGGTCGGCTCGGCCCTGGTGCAGGGCGTGGCTGGACACTTCCATCACGCAGTATTCGCAGCCGTTGTCGACCATCTCGGCAAGGAGTTGTGAGAGTTGGATCGCGCCAGGGGTGGTGAGGGTGGCGGGGGTTGGGCCAGCGGGTGATCCGGTGTCGAGCTCGACGGTGCCAATGAGCCCGCACTTGTGGCCGGCTGATTCGAGGAGGTGTTTGGTGATGGTGACGGTGGTCGTTTTACCGTTAGTGCCGGTGACGCCGAGGAGCTTGAGCTTGGTTGAGGGGTCGTCGTAGAAGCGTTCAGCAAGTCGGCCACAGAGGCGCTGGTCAACGGTGGTGTCAGGCTTGGCCCGCACGACGGCGACGGAGTCGGGCAGGTTTAGCGCCGCGATCGCGTCTTTATCCAGATCAGGCAGTAGCAGCGCGGTCGCACCGGCTTGGATCGCGTCAGGCACGAAGCGTAGCGCATCAACGTTCGTATCAGCTCCGGGCGCGGGCCTTGCGATGAACAGCATGCCGGGCGTGACGGCTCGGCTGTCGTCGGACAGGCCAGCAATTACGATATCCGCCGCGCCTTGGCGCAGATTCATCGGCATGTCTTGAATGAGCGTGTCCAAACGCAACTGGCTTGCCTCCGTGCTTAGCGCGATTCTAGTCCACGCTGCTGCTTGTCGTTATCGGTTGGGTCAGACCGGA
>JARFRI010000262.1 GCA_029287335.1 Phycisphaera sp.
CGCGCCAAAGAAGGCCGCAACGACTGCGAGAAAGATCCACCAGATTGATCTCAGAAAACGCATCAGCATCAATTGATCTCAGATATGCATCCGTCGCGTATACACCATCCACTCCAGCAATAGCACCGCGAGCGCGCCCCAGACGAACCAGGGCCAGATCTCTTTGCGGACTTCGACGGCCTGGGCCTGGGCTTGTTGGCTGCTGGTGCCGATGGCTAAGGTCGGGGCGATGCGCGGGTCACTCTCTTGCGTGTCGAGTAGGTTGACCGCGAGTTGTTTGTAGCGGGTTGGGACGTCGGCCTTGGTTTCGTACAGGCCCACGCGGGGGAAGGCGTCGACGGTGAAGGTCGTGCCGAGCGCTCGGCCGGCGATCGTGGCCGGGCCGGTGTAGGTGAGCGTGTCGATCTCGGTGTCCGCCAGGACGACCGCGTTCTCGCCGGTGTGGTAGTCGATGCCCGCTTCCTGGGTGTTGCCGTCCAGGCCAAGCGTGGGCAGCACGTTCTTGATGAAGACGGGGAAGCTGATGCGGTGGGGCCAAAGCGATTCGTACAGGTCAAAGCCGACGATCACGTGTCGCACCGTGTCGCGCGTCACCTCGGCCATCACCGGCCCTTCGCGACCGATCGCCAGCACCGTCCCATCAACCGGCACGACCAATCGACCCGGCCGACGCAGCGGGATGTCACTGAGTTCAACATTGCGCAGCAGCTCGCTCGAACGATCCCACTGCGTGATGAGTTCGTTAGCGGGCGAGTCGGGGCGCGTGTCTTTGCGGGACAGGCCTTCCAACGGCGGGACGACGCCGAAGTACAGGCTGTTAATCAACGGTGTGTCCTTGGGTGCGTAGCGATCGAAGACGATGACATCAAAGCCCTCGCCCGCCGCGCCGCTCGCCCCGGCGACGGCCGCATCGTCCCACCCGCCCCGCCGCAATCGCTTGGGGTCCTGCTTTTCAAACTGCTCGGGCGTCATCTGCACGAGGTTCTCGATCCCCGCGGCTTGGCAGGCCAGTTCGAGGTAGCCGTTGCCGGTCGTGACCATGAGCACACGCAGCTCACGCGAAGGCGACAGCAGCATCCGCGCCGCGTTATCGACTTGCAGCAGGTCGCTGTGGTCGTGGCTGATCGTGATCAGTGCATCGCCCAGCCAGGTCATATCGAAGGTCAACCCGGTTTCGCCGGGCGGCGGTAGCACACCCGGCGCAGGCGCGGTCTTCGAGACTGCCGGCACGGTCACCTTCTGCGTCGAGAGGACGCGGTCGTCGGCCATGAAACGCACGTTCGTCGTGATCGGCTGGTCGCTGTAGTTCGCCAGCCTTGCATAGACCTGCACGAGTTGGGGCTTCTCGAAATCCCGCCGAGCGCTGAGCGCCGCGATGGCGAGGTTGTCACCGCTGCCTGCCGACGCACCCATACGGTGGTAGCGCACCTCGGCGTTGGCCAGTGCTAACGGCTCATCGGTGGATTTACTCACGCGGCCATCGCTGAACACATGCACATATAACTTGTCCTCGCCCCCGGCCTGCCGGGCGTGCGGCTCGACCGCGGCAATCGCGCTGTCTAAGTGGCTCTTCTGATCCGTCGGCTCAATCCCGCGGATCGCGCTGCGCACCCTTGCCAAGTCCGTTGTGAAATCTTGCAACACGACCGTACGGTGGGCATAGGTCATCACCATCGCACCGGCCCCAGCCTGATCCGTGCCACCCGCATCGAGGTTGTCAACGACTTCCAGCGCGCGCTCCTTGGCCGCTGCAAGTCTTGATTGACCGTCGGCGTCGGTCGTGTTCATCGAGGCCGAGTGATCGATCACGATGACGACGCGCTCGCCGGGCGCGGCGAAGGCGTTCTGCGTCGGCCGAGCCATCGCAAACAGCAGCAACAACAACAGCAACAACTGGATCCACAACAACAGGTTGTTCTTGATCTTCTGGAACGGCGCATTGACTTGTAAATCTTGCACCGCACGTTGCCAAAGCAGCGTCGATGGGATCACCATCCGCTTGCGTTTGAGCTTGAGGAAGTACAACGAGACAAGAGCGGGGATCGTGATCCCTGCTGCGATGGCCGCGACTAAAGGTGAAATAAAGCCCATTAAATTAACCACGAAGGCACGAAGAGCACGAAGCTCAAGCCTTACGCTTTGCCTTCCTTCGTGTCCTTTGTGTCTTCGTGGTTCCAATTTGAATGGTCACGCTAATAATCCTCTTTGTCTCAAGTACTGCAACACCATCACTTCAAACGGCACATCTGTTTCCGAGATCATGTACGCCAAGCCGCGGCGATGGGCCTGGTCTTTGATGTGGTTGCAGTAGGCTTGCAGGGTCGCTTTGTATTTTTTGACCAGCGCGGGGCTGACCGACACCTCGGCGATGTCGCCGTCCTCGAGGTCGGTTAGGCGCAGGTCGCCGATGACTTTGCCCTTGACCGGGTCGACTTCCTGTGGCGAGAGCAGGTGGATCAGGTACGTGTCGCGCTTGTCGCCGGACAGGTAGCGGAAGGCGTCGGAGACGTCGCCCTTGTCCCAGAAGTCGGAGATGACGATGACGACGCCGGGCCTTTGGTTGGCGATGGCCAGGGACTTGAAGGTGGCGGTCATGTCGCCGGGGCGGTTGGCTTCGGGTGGGAAGGCTTGCTGTCGGTTGAGGAACTCGAGCATCTGCGGGATGGGTCGCCTGCCGCGCATGCCTTGCGAGGACTCGACCAGGCCGTCGGCCATGGTGTACAGGCTCGTGCGGTTGTGATGCGTCAATGAGATGTAGCCCAGCGCCGCGCAGAGTTTCTTGGCGTAGTCGAGCTTGTTTGGCTCGCCATAGTTCATCGACCCGGTGACGTCGAGGACGATCGAGACGGAGAGGTCTTCTTCCTCCATAAACAAGCGGATGAACAGCTTGTCCAGGCGCATGTACAGGTTCCAATCGACAAAGCGCAGGTCATCGCCATCGACATAGTTGCGGTAATCGGCGAACTCAACGGACTGGCCCTTCTTCTTCGTTCGGCGTTCGCCCTGCTGGCTGCCGCGCAGCATCTTCCGCGACATGACGTCAAGCCTGTCGATCTGATGCATGAAGTCGGGCGAAAGGAGTTCGCCGGTCGTGGTTTGTCGGGATGGAGAGGTGTGTTGGGTGTGGGTGCGTGTCTTTATCCGCGTAGGCGCCGAGGAAGGCATTGCGGTGTATGGAGTCGGGGTTTCTAT
>JARFRI010000263.1 GCA_029287335.1 Phycisphaera sp.
GAGACGTGGCGCTGGCGCAAGGTCGGCGGCGAGGTGTACTTCGAGCAGTTCTGGATCCAGCTCATGCGTAAGCTCGGTCGGACAAGGTTGCAACAGGTCGATGATCGGGCGCGCTTCGCCGTGTCGCCGCCAGCAGTGGACCTGGGCGCAACGCAGTTGGTCGAGCTGGTGATCGATGACCCGGCACTAATCCGCAGCGCGCCGCAGAGCGTGCGTGTCGAGGTTCTGGCTCGTGGCGTGACGGATGAAGATGCGCTGACCGTGGTTGGCGAGGTCGAACTGCGTCCGACCGGTTTCCAAGGCGACCTCGATTCCGGCGCCCGCGCGGTGTATCAGGCCAACTGGCGCTCCGATCGGCCCGGCCGATTCGTGCTGCGCGTGACCGAGCCGCTGCTCGATGCCTTAGAACTTGAGGCCCAAGCCGAGGTGCGCGACCCAGCCCAAGAGCTGGCCCGTGCCGCGACAGATCACAACCGCCTGGTCCAACTTGCCAAGGGCACCGGCGGGGCGGTCATCGAACTGAACAACCTGGCCCAGCTTGAAAGCCTCGTGCCCAACCGCTCGCGCGAACTGACCAGCGAGACCCGACAGCCGCTGACCAACACGCTGTTGGCCTTACTGGTGCTATTGGGCCTGCTCACCTTGGAATGGGCGCTTCGGCGGAGGCTGAAGCTGATTTAAGACGGGTAGGGAGGGCGAGGCTCCTGCCGAGCCGGGCGTCACAGAAGATTTGCGGTTCGGCGGGAGCCTCGCCCTCCCTAGTAAGGAAAATCGGGTAAGGAACTTGGATGCCTGCTCGTTCGTCCTAGTATGGTTCATGGACCGCCTTCGTCGATAGAGAGATAGCCCACGTCAAAGCACAGGAGCCTTGGTTTGCAGCACATTGCCCAACAACTTCGGTCGGTACGACGGACAGGGCGGTTGCTGCTGGTCGTGCGCCGGCTGGCGCAGCTCCTGGTGGTACTGGTACCGGCGGCACTCTTGCTGGCGCTGCTCGACTACGCGCTGCGGATGCCCGGGGCGATGCGGCTGCTCATTGGCTTGACCGTGTTGTCGCTGGCGGGGGTCTGGTTATTCACTCGGCTGAATCGTGCGATGCGTTTTTGGCCGTCGCTGGCTGAGCTCGCGCTGCGGGCCGAGCGTCTGTACCCACAGCTGTCCGGGTCGTTGGCGTCGGCGGTGGAGTTCTCACTTTCGCCAGGGGGCTATGCCGAGCCGAGTTCGACTGCATCGATGGCAAAGACCACGGTCGATGAGATGCAGGCCAAGACCCAGGGCGTCGATGTGAAGCGCATGGTCAAGCTCAAGCCAACGGTGCAGGCTTGTCTGCTGGCGGTGTTGGGGGCGATGGTGTTGTTCGCGATTGTGATGGCGACGCCGCAGCACGCGTCGACCGCCGCGCAGCGCTGGCTGCTGCCGATGGGGGACACGCAGTGGCCCAAGGTCAACGAGGTCCAAGCGCTGACGCCGGACGATGCGGTGTTCGCTGCGGATGGCAAGGTGCGTCTGCGTGCTCAGGTGACGCGCGGCTGGTCCGAGGGGATGCGCATGACGGTGGAGTACCGCGTGCTCAATGAGGCGGGGCAAGGTGATTGGCAGAGTGTGCGTGTCGCCAAACAGAAGAACGCTGCCGGAATTGACCTAGGCGTGCATGCGTACGAAGCGATGTTGGATGTGCCGCCGGCCGTAGCGCGATCGCTCATGGCCGGTCAACGCAGCAGCGCGACACTCGAGGTCCGCTACACCGCGGGCGACGACACGACGGACGTGCAATCGCTGACGCTTGCCGCTCGGCCGGAGATCAAGTCGGTCGTCGTCAAGACCGAGCCGCCGAACTACGCGCTCGGCCTGCTGACCCCGCAACGCATCGCGCTGCACGAACAAGCCGACCGAATCGCATCGACCTCGGCGTTGATCGGTTCGACGGTGACGCTCGATATAGCGTTCAACAAGCCGATCCCCGCGAAACAGGTACAAGCCGCTGGCGAAGCATGGGCCGGGTCATTTGCCGGACCGCACGAGATGTTGTTTGACTCGGCTGATGGGTTAGCAGAGGGCTTTACGATTGCCTGGACGCTTGACCAGACCATCACCGGCTCGTTCGATCTCAGCGATGCGTTTGGCTTGCGATCGACCGATGCTGACAAGCAATACCGCATCCAGGCGATCGAAGACGAGCTGCCCGCGTCGGTCCTGCTCAAGCCCGCGACCGATGAGTCTGTACTGCCCGGTGCGTCGGTCCAGCTTAGCGCGATGGCTCAGGACGACATCGCGATGCAGTCATTAAAGCTCGACATCGTCGTGCCGGACCGTGAGAACACGCCAGAGGACGCCGAGCAGTTGATAACACGGTCACTCGACGACGGCGCGCTGCTGAAGACCGGCCGATCTGAAATCCTCGAGCTTGATTACACGCTCCAACTCAAAGACCTGAAACTACTACCCGGCGACGAGGTGCTCATCACTGCGCTGGGCCAGGATATTTTCGACCTCGACGGGCAACGGCACGAACCCGTCGCATCGGACGTCCGTCGGCTTCGCGTGATTACCGAGCAGGAGTTGGCCGACCAGGTCCGGCGGGTACTGCGTGGTGTGCGGAATACCGGGCAGTCACTGGAGCGCAATCAACGCCTTGTCGCCGAGCGCACCGAGAACAGCCCGCCGGCCGAGACCGCGGAACAGCAGGGCGACATCAGCCGACGCATCGCTTCGCAGCAGGACACGGTACAAGCGCTGCGTGATCGGCTGGAGCGCAATCGCCCGCACAATCTCGAGGCGCTCGAGGAGCTGTTGGACCGTGCCGACACGATGCTTGAACAGGCCGAGTCCGCCAGCGAACAGGCCGAGCAGTCACTGGCTGAAGCGGCCAAACAACAACAGCAAGGCGAGCAGGCCAAGCAGCAACAACAAGACGCCGCGGCCAAGGGCGACAAGCCCGCCGAGGCACGAGCTAAGCAAGACGCTAAGCAGGCCCAAGAGAATCAAGACAAAGCCAAGGGCGAGGCGAGCAAAGCACAGGCCGAGGCCCGCGAGCAGTTGGCCGAGTTGGTTGCGGCCCTGGACACCGGCGAGTCGGTGGGTGAGATCGAGTCGGAGTTGTCCGCGATCCAATCGGATGCCGAGCGCGCCGCGCAGAAGACCAAGGAACTGTTGCCCAAGACGATCGGCCAGAAGGCTGAAGACTTGGATGAGGCGACGCGTAAGGAGCTGGAAGAAAACGCGGACAAGCAGCGTGAGTTGGCCGA
>JARFRI010000085.1 GCA_029287335.1 Phycisphaera sp.
GCCAACGGCAAGCTCGTGTTGCACTCGATGTCGCCCAGCGTGCGGCGGGTGCTCACGATGATGCGTTTGGAGAGCGTGTTGAACCTGGCCGACGACCACGCCCAGGCGGTCAAACAATTGAAGGAAGGCACCTGATGTCAACGATCCCGCAGACTACCTCGCAGATGATCGACTTGGCAGACCTGCCTGTTGAGCAGGCGTTTGAAAAGGCGATCGCCCAGGCGGTACATGAGCGTGCCAGCGACCTGATGCTCTTGGTCCACAAGGATTACTACGCGCTGAACATCCGCCAGCTCGGCGTCATCCGGCCGTTGAGTATCGTCAGCACCGACATGGGCAGACGCATGGGCCAGTTCATCAAGGCACAGGCCGGCATGGACGTCGCCGAGCACCGACACCCCCACGACGGCCGATGGATCTACGACGACATCCTTGAGCCCGGCTCCGACGAGGACGACACCGTGGACCGCGCGGTCGATCTCCGAATCTCCTCCGTCCCCACGCTCTACGGCGAGGACATGGTCATCCGTCTGCTCTCGCGCCGCACGGGCCTGTTCGATCTCAACGACATCGGACTATCCAAGAAAGAACTCGGCGACGTCAAGCTCATGCTCGACTCGCCCGGCGGGCTGATCCTCTGCTGCGGACCCACCGGCTCGGGCAAGACCGCCACCCTCTACGCCGCGCTGAATTACCTCAACGACAACACCAAAAAAATCAACACCATCGAAGACCCCATCGAGTTCGCCATCGATGGCCTGCGTCAGTCCCAGATCAATAACACGGTGGGCATCCACTTCGCCGAGCTGTTAAGAGGCGTACTGCGTCAGTCGCCGGACGTGATCATGATCGGCGAGATCCGCGACCACGAAACCGCGACGACCGCCGTCCACGCCGCCAACTCCGGGCATATCGTGCTGTCGACGATCCATGCGCCCGTCGCCGCCGCGGCAGTTGAGTCGATGCGGTCGCTGGGTGTGAACAACCACTTCCTCGCCACCGCGCTGCGTGGCGTGATCAGCCAGCGCCTGGTCCGAACGCTCGACCCCGAGCGACGCGTGGAGTTCGACATCAGCCATGCCCCGCAGATATTCGAGCCCATCACCCATCTGTTCGACGAAACCGATGGCAAGAAGTTCTACGCCCCCGGTGCCGGCGACGGTCACACCGGCTACGACGGGCAGACCGGCGTCTTCGAGGTTATGTGCCTCAACAACGACCTGCGCAACATGGTCAGCAACGGAGCCGACACCAACCACCTTCGCCGTGCCGCGCACGAGGCCGGCATGCTCGACTTCAAGTCCAACGCACTGCTCAAAGTCGCGCAAGGCAAGACCTCTATCGAAGAAGTCTTCCGCGTGATCCCGGCAGAGTATTTGGAAGACTGACGCGGGTTGGGTGTTGGGTGCCACACAACTGGCCGAAGGCCTGCTGTGTGCAAACTGTCTAAAACAAATCAAGAACACTTCGCACATAGCAGCCCTTCGGGCAGTTATGTGGCACCCAAGACATGAGTATTCCCATGCTCCACCGCATCCCCGAAACCGAAGTCATGGATGACGCCGACGAGGCCGCATCATACGACGCGATGGACCACACCCAAGCGAATATGGCGTTCGTCACGCGCTTGTTGGAGCTGGGCATCGATCATTGCGACAAGGCGCTGGACCTGGGCACCGGCCCGGGCGATATCCCGATCCTGCTCTGCGGGCCAACGCAAAACGTGTCGATCTTTGCCATTGATCTCGCCCAGTCGATGCTCGATCTCGCCAGTCGCAAAGTCGAACTCGCTGCGCTGAGCAATCGCATCACGCTGGCCAACATGGATGTGAAGGCCTTGGACCTACCCGACGCGAGTTTTGATGCGGTGTTCAGCAACACAATCCTGCACCACATCCCCGAGCCGACAGCGATGCTGGCCGAGGCCGCACGCGTCCTCAAGCCGGGCGGCTTGTTGTTGATCCGTGACCTGGTTCGACCGCTGACGAAAGAGCAACTCGATGCTTTGGTCGATCAGCACGCTGGCAACGATCCCTTGCACCGCAAACTCTTCGCCGACTCCCTGCACGCGGCACTAACCCCCGACGAGTTGCGCGAACTTGCAGACACGAACGGCCTAAACGATTGCGAGATCGTGATCGACACCGATCGGCATATGTCATTGCAGCGTGCGTCGACCGCTATACATCATTGACTAAAAATTTAGACCAGCAAGCCAACGGGGTTTTCCAGGAGGCTGCGGAAGGTGGTCAGGTACTCGGCGGCGCTGGCGCCGTCGATGACGCGGTGGTCGCCGGAGAGGGTGGCGTTCATCTCGTGGCCGATGACGATCTTCTTTTCTCCGTAGACATCGCGGACGACGGGTTTTTCGATCGCGGCACCGACAGCGACGATGGCGGCGTTGGGCGGGTTGACGATGGCGTTGAACTGGGTGACGCCGAACTGCGGCATGCCGAGGTTGGAGATGGTGATCGTCGAGTCGGACATCTGCTCGGGGGACAGGCCTCGGCCACGGGCGGCGCCGGCGAGTTCTTTGACTTCGCTGGAGATCTGCATCATGGACTTGTTCTGCACGTCTCGGCAGACGGCGACGACGAGCCCGCCGCCACGCTCTTCGGGGAGGCTGATGGCGGTGCCGACGTTGACGGTGCCGTGCTGGACGATGGTGTCGCCCATCCACGAGCTGTTGATGACCGGGTGCTGGGTCGCGGCGAGTGCGACGGCGCGGGTGATGAAGTCGTTGACCGAAAGCTTGATGCCCTGGCTGGCGAGGCGCTGGTTGAGGGTGGCGCGCATCTCCATGAGCGGGTCCATGTTGATGGCGACGGAGACCTGGAAGTGCGGGACGGTGGTTTTGGATTCGACCAGTCGTTTGGCGATGGTTTTACGCATGCCGGGCACTTGGGTGGTCTTGGATTCGAGCGCGATGGCTTGCGGTGCGGCCATCGGGGGGGCTGACGCCCCGCCCGCCGAGGGTCGTGCGGTGCCGTCTTGGGCGGCTTTGAGGACGTCGCGTTTGATGATTCGGCCGTCGGGCCCGGTGCCTACGATTTTGTTGAGGTCCAGGCCATGCTCGTCGGCGAGCTTGCGGGCCAGGGGGCTGATTTTGACGCTGCCGGAGGCGGGGGCTTGGGGGCTGGGGGTTGGGGTGGCGGCGGCGATGGGTTTTGCTGGGGCGGGTGCGGGTTTTTGGGGTTCGGGTTTTGCGGGCTCAGGGGCTTTTTCGGGTTCGTCTGACCCGCCCGCTGAAGCGGGCTCCGCCGGGGGTTCTTCTTTGGCTGGGGCGGGCGCGGTGGAGACTTCGGTTTTGGCGGCGTCTTCGACGGATTCGCCGTCTTCGGCGAGGATGAGGATGACCTGGCCGACGGGGACGGTCGCGCCTTCGTCGAGGATGAGCTTGGCGACGGTGCCGTCGTCGAAGGCCTGGAGCTCCATGGTCGCTTTGTCGGTCTCGACGTCGGCGAGGTGGTCGCCTGCGGAGACGGTGTCGCCGACCTTCACGGCCCACTTGATCAGCGTGCCTTCTTCCATCGTGTCAGAGAGCTTGGGCATTTCAACGGTCACGGCCATGGTGTTTTCCTTGGAGCGGGTTTGTTTGCGTCATCCCGACGGATTGAGTTGTGGGTGCGAGCGTTGACAGGCGTCGCGACGCGAAAAGGGGATTGTAGACCGTGGGGGCGGTTGCTGCTGTGGCTCAATGAAAAACGAGCCCAGCCGGTGGGCTGAGCTCGTTTTAGAAACGATCAGGTTGGGTGATGCTTACTTGCGTCGGCGGCGGAGGCCGGCGATGCCTGCCACGACGAGGCCGGCGATTGCGGCGGTCGGGCTGGGTGCGGAGACAACATCGACGTTTTCGTCGCTATCGCTGCTCTGGCGGACCGAGCTAAGCGTCTGGACAAACATGAGTTCTTGTTCGCGTTCGTCAGCGACGCCCCATGCGTTGGCTTGCTCATCTTGGGTCAGGCCTTGCATCCGGACCGCGACGCCGTAGCCTTCGGTGCCGAGCATGCTTTCGAGGTCTTGCAGCGAAATGATGCTGGTGTCGGTGGTGAAGGAGAAGATCTGTGATTCGCCTTCCTGGATACCGTCGAGGAGGTTGTCGTAGTAGAAGTCGCGGAAGAACCTGCCGACGAGTTTGCGGACACGCTTGGTTGCGACGGTGTGCGAGGCTTTGGTGCCTTCCCAGCCATCGATTTGCGGGGTCGCGGAGCCGGGGACGAGCGACGCAGGGCCGGAGGATGTGCCTGCACCGGTTAGCATGCGGTTCCAGTCGACTTCAAAGTAGACGCCGGTGACGATGCCCATGATCGAGCTGTTGTTGACGACAAAGTCGTAGTCGTAGCCAGCTCTGACGGATTCCTGAATGTTCAGGCTGACGTCGACGCCGGGGGTGACTGGGCCGGAGACCATGTTGAAGGGTGCGGTGCCTGCGGATGCTGCGGTGGTGGCTGCGAGCAGTGCGGCGGCGGTCAGTGTCTTGAGTGCTTTGCGTTCCATGATCGTTTCCTTTGCTTGGAGTTCGTTTCTGTTGTCGTCATCATTGGCGACAGTGAAAGCATGCCACAGCTTGACGGCGCGGCAAATCAGAGGCAAATAAAATCTCAGAAGAAAATTCATTGCAGGACCTCGAAAAGCTGTATAGGGTCCCAAAATCAAGGATATAAGGCTTTTTTAGCCCATATTCGGCGTGATCCGTGCTGCCGACAGAATCCGTATAGACCACCTAGTTTCACAAAACGAAGTGCAAGCGCCGCACGAAACAGCGGATTTTGCGTGTGAAGCTGGGGGATCCAGCCATGAAAAAGGCCCCGCCGATGAGCGGAGCCTTAATAGGTGCGTTTTATGGTGCTGGTCAGGCGTTGTAGGTCACGCTGCGGACCGCGTCGACGATCTTCTTGGCGTTGGGGAGCATGTCCTGCTCGCGCTGTCGGCTGTACGGGGCGGGGATATCGTCGTTGTGGACGCGCAGGACCTGATTATCCAGGTCGTCGAAGCAGTGCTCGTAGATCTGGCTGGCGACTTCGGCCCCGACGGACGCGAACGGCCAGGACTGGTCCACCACCACGGCGTATCCCGTGCGACGGACGCTGCCGGCGATGGTCTCGATATCCAGCGGGCGGTAGGTGCGGACGTCGACGACTTCGACGTCGATGCCTTCTTCTTCAAGTGCCTCGGCCGCTTCGAGGGCGAAGTGGACCGGTCGGCCGTCGGTGACGATGGTGCAGTCGGTGCCGGGCTTTTTGATGTCGGCCTTGCACAGTTCGATGATGAAGTCCTTGTCGTTCTCCGGTGGGGCCCACTTGTTGGCGTGCTGGTAGCGGGAGTAGTCCTTGTCGCCGTGCAGGCCCATGCCGAGCATGCGTTCGGACTCGAGGTTGAAAAACGGGTCGGGATCGCGGATACCGGCCTTGAGTAGACCCTTCGCATCGCGGGGGGTCGAGGGCACGGCCAGCTTCAGGCCGGGCACGTGGCTGAACAGGGATTCGACGACCCAGGAGTGGGTCGAGCCGAGTTGGCCGCCTGCGCCATTATTGCCGCGGAAGACGGCGGGGCAGCCGAACTGTCCGCCGGACATGTAGAGCATCTTCGGTGCGTTGTTGATGATCTGGTCGGCCGCGACGAGGCAGAAGGACCAGGACATGAACTCGATGATGGGTCTCAGACCGTACATCGCCGCACCGACACCCAGCCCGCCGAAGCCGGTCTCGCTGATGGGCGAGTCGACGATACGTCGTGGGCCGAACTCTTCGAGCATGCCTTGGCTGACTTTGTAAGCGCCGTTGTACTCGCCGACTTCTTCGCCCATGAGGAAGATGCGCTCGTCGATGCGCATTTCTTCTTCCATGGCTTCACGGAGTGCTTCGCGGTATTGGAGTGTTCGGCCGTTGGTTGAAACCATGGTTCTAAGTCTTTGAAGTTGGGTGCTTAAGTTTGGTGGTCAAGGCTGACCCGCCCGCTGAAGCGGGCTCCGCCGATGCTTTATTCGCCGCTGTTTTCGTTCGTAATGATGTTCGGCAGGCCGCCTTTGATGTACGGGCCAAACGGGTTGGCGTAGACATCGGTGAACATCTCCTCGGTCGGCATGTCAGGCGATTCTTCCGCGAAGGTGATCGCGTCTTTGCTGACTTGCTTGGCCTTGCTGTCCAACTCGTGGCATTGGTCCTGCGTGGCCTTGCCAGCCTCAATGAGATGGTTGACGAGGATGTTGATGGGATCGCGTTCCTTGTACTCGCCGACTTCGTCCTTGCTGCGGTACTTCTGCGGGTCGGACATCGAGTGGCCCTGGTAGCGGTAGGTCTTGACGTTGACGAAGGCCGGGCCGGGATTGGAGCCTTCTCGGCTGTACTCGATCTCATCCCAGTTACCACGCTCCCACTGCGGGTTTTTAGCGTTGCGGGTCATGGCGACCTGATCGCTGAACGTGTTGTAGACGTCGAGCACGTCCAGACCGTCGCACTCGGCGTAACGCATGCCGAAGGCCTGGGCCTTGGCGGACAGGTCGTTGGCCATGGCGGTGCCGCGGGCGATGTGGGTGCCCATGGAGTAGTTGTTGTTTTCGAGGACGAAGATGACCGGCAGGTTCCAGATGGCAGCGAGATTCATCGACTCGAAGAAGCCGCCTTGGTTGAGTGCCCCGTCGCCGAGGTAGCACAGGGCGACATTGTCTTTTTCTTCGTACTGGATGGAGAAGCCCAGGCCAGTGCCCAGTGGGCATTGTCCGCCGACGATGGCGTGTCCGCCGTACATATGTCGATCGCGGTCGAACATGTGCATCGAGCCGCCCTTGCCCTTGGCACAGCCGGTGATCTTGCCGTACATCTCGGCCATGCAGTAGTTGGGGTGCATGCCTCGGGCCAGGGCGAAGCCGTGGTCGCGGTAGGCACCGACGATGGGGTCGTCGTCCTTGAGGGCGCTGATGGAGCCGACGGCCGAGGCTTCCTGGCCGATGTAGATGTGGCAGAAGCCGCCGATCTTGGCCTGCTGATAGGCCTGCATCGTCTTCTCTTCGAAGCGGCGGATCAGCATCATGTCGTAGAGCATCTTGACGAGTTGGTCGTCGGAGAGCTTGTCGGAGGGCCGGCTGTTGTTGCTGACGTCGGACGGGCTGGCATTGGTTGCGGTCATGGGTCACCTCGGGGTCGCGGTGTTGTCGCGGCACCGGCGGTCGCCGGGGGCTGCATCGTCCTTCAGGGGGGCTGAATCGATCTTCGAGATCCGGCCTACAGCGTCTACCGTCCGCTCGGCACGAGAAACATCACCCGTCCAGAGCACTTTAGTTTAGATCGGCTAGCGAACGCCAGCAAGTAAGTGGTGATGGGGAAGTAGGGGAGCGTGTGAGCAAGCGGATTGAGAAAGAGGCGTACCCAAGCTCACACGCACGATTCACCCTCAATCCTGCCCCTTGATCCCCACTGCTTCCCTTCGATCCGCTAAACTCCGCAGGTCTAATACTAGGAGCACGCGCTTGTCCTCGGCCTGTCACGCCCTCATCCGGCTTCACATCCCGTTCCTCTGCATGTTGATCGCATTTGTCGCGGTCACGTCCACACACGCGCAGGCGATCGACCCCGAGGGCCGACTCATCCGCGATGTCCGCATCGAGGGCCTGGACACGACCCCGCTTCAACTGGTCCGCAACACCGTCCGCACCGAGGTCGGCAAGCCCTACCGCCAAGAGACGGCCAACGAAGACATCCGACGCCTGACCTTTCTGGGCCGATTCGACACTGTCGTCGCCAAGGTCGAGGACAACGGCGACGGCTCGATCGATGTCATCTTCGCGGTCACCGAACAGTCCAGCCTGCTGGCGATGCGCTTTGTCGGGGCCAAGCGTTTCACCGATGAACAGCTTTTGACGCTTGTGCTGCTTCGGCCGGGCGACCCGATTGATAAGTCGCTGATCGACCGGGGCATGCGCGCGATCGAGTCGGCCTATGCCGAGAAGGGCCACTTCGCCGCGTCGGTGTCGTACGACGAGAAGGCACTCAAAGACAAACGCGAGCTGATCTACAAGATCACCGAGGGGCCGCGTGTCCGCGTGACCGAGCTGCGTTATCAAGGCAATCAGGTCTATGACGACGATCGCCTGGCGAGTCAGGTCGGTCAAGAGACGTACCTTTGGCCGTTCATCGCCGGGTTCATGGACCGCACGCAGTTGGACATCGACGTCGCGGCGATTCGTGAGTATTACCAGGACCGGGGCTACTTGAACGCTCAGGTCGGCCGACGTATCGACCTGTCGCCGAGACAAAACCGCGCGATCATCACGTTCGAAGTCAACGAGGGCTTGCAGCACACCGTCCGCGACATCCAGGTGCGTTTCACCAAAGACGGCGTACCGTTCAAAGATCAGCTCATGTCCGAGGAGCAGATCCGCATGGTGCTGAGCCTGGTCAAGGGCGGGGTGTACAGCGACGACCGCCTGGCCGACTCACAAGAAGCGGTCCGTCTGTGGTACGGCGAGATCGGGTTCATCAACACCCGCGTGCAGATCAACCGCGTCTTTGACCCTAATCAGCCGAAGGTCGATGTGATCGTTGAGATCGATGAGGGCACGGGCCCGACGATTGTCGATGACATCGTGATCATCGGGCTGACGCGGACGGATCAGAAGGTGCTGCTTCGACGGGTTCGCGGGCTGGAGCCGGGTCGGCCGGTCAATCTGCGCGGGCTTGAAGAGACGCGTCGGCTCGTACGGGAAAGCACGTGGTTTTCCAACGGCACGATCACCGCGTTGGGCGATGAGGACGAGCTGTACCGCAGCTTCCTGATCGAGGCTTCTGAAAAGAACACCGGGTCGTTCAGTATCGGGGCCGGCGTGAGCTCAGACTCCGGCGTCTTCGGCGCGATCTCGCTGGAGCAGCGCAACTTCGACATCACCGACTGGCCCGAGTCGATGGACGAGTTCCTGGCTCAGCGCGCCTTCCTCGGGGCAGGGCAGACGTTTAACATCACCCTGGCTCCGGGTAACGACATCAGCAACTACTCGATCGGCTTCCGCGAGCCGTACCTCTTCGAGTCGGACTACTTCTTTGATGTCTCCCTGTCCGCGTTCACGGCCATCCGAGAAGACTTCGACGAGGGACGCATCGGTATCCGCACGGGCTTTGGCCGTCGGCTTGGCGATATCTGGACCGGATCGGTGCGTGCCCGTTTCGAACAGATCGACATCAGCGACATCGAGCCGGACGCACCGACGGACGTGTTCGCGGTGGCGGGCGACAGCTCGCTGAGTTCGTTGGGGATCAGCCTGACACGATCGACCACCGACTCGAACATCACGCCAAGCCAGGGCTCGCGACTCAACCTGGGTCTGAATCAGTACGGCTCACTGGGCGGCGACTACGACTTCACCCGACTCACCGCGGGGTACAGCCAGTTTTGGACCCTCGACAAAGACTTCCTGGGCCGAAAGACGATCCTCTCGTTGCAGTTCGACACCGGCTACATCCCGCAGGACACCGGCGATGTGCCCCTGTTCGAGCGGTTCTACTCCGGCGGTCGTGACTTCCGCGGCTTCGGCTTCCGGGGCGTCGGGCCACGCGGTATCCGCAACGACACGCTCACCCTCGGCGACGACCCCGTCGGCGGCCGGTTCCAGTTCATCACCCGGCTGCAATACGAGGTCCCGGTGTATGCGCAGTTCATCCGCTGGGCGTTCTTTACCGATCAAGGCACGATCCAAGACGAGTTCGGCTTTGATCAGTGGCGCGTCTCGGTCGGCACGGGCGTCCGATTGCGGATCCCCTTCTTTGGCCAAGCCCCCATCGCCATCGACTTCGGCTTCCCGATCCTCGAAGAAGAAGGCGACGATACGCAAATCCTCAGCTTCAGCATCGAACTGCCCTTTAATTAAGACGTGGGCAGGGCAGCTATTGCTGCCTGTCTGCGAGTTGGAGATGATCCGTGACAGGCAGGAATGAGTGTCCTACCCCTCCAACGGTGCCCAGGTAAAGCTTATTGCGGTTGTTAGAAATCCGGTCGATCGGACCATGCGGCCGCATCGTTCGGCTATTATCGCTAACCCAATTCTCATTTTTGATCGCGACTTTGCCCGCATGAGCACCCTCCGCAGACAGGACCCCACCGGCCCCGGCCTCAAACGCATCGCCTGTGCGCAGGTTGAATCGGCGATCCGATGCCTCACCCGCGAGGCCGGCCAGGCCGTGTCCGCCGCCTATGCGATCGACCAGGCCCAGGCCGTGCTCTCGCTGATCGAGCCGGAGCTGCCTCGTCATGCCCTGCGTAAAGAGCGTGCGATCCTGACTCGGCTGACATCCGGGTTGGCGGAGATGACCGAGCCGACGCGTCTGCTGGAGCAGTTAGACAAGGAATACAAAAAATCGCCTTCGGATTCCGACCTTGCTTCTGCGGTCAAGTCGCTGCGTAAGCGTTGGTCGTCGCGTGACCATGCTTCGGCGGCGATGAGTTCAAAGGCCGGCAGCTTTAACCCGGCGATCTACCGCCTGGTCGCGGACATGGCCGAGCTGCGTGGGCACCTGGACCACTGGCCGGTCGATGGCGTGCCGGACGATGCGCCGCCGCGCGGCCTGCGTCGCACCTACACCAAGGCCCGGCGCCTGGCGCATGAGTCGGGGACCGTCGATTCGCTTTCGCCGTTGGTACGCGTCTTAAACGAGTTGACGGTCCAGCTCAGCGTGCTCAACAAGGCCTGTCCGACCATGCTGAAGGCCCACCGCAAGCTGCTGTCGCGCGGGACCGACGCTTTGACCGAGGTGCTGAAAGACGAGCAGTTGAATGTGGCGTTGCGTGCCGAGTTGGGCAAGGGCGCGAGCAAAGTGCTGCCTGACCAGGCGTCGTTGGCCGACCGAGTTGCGTCCGTGATCACGGGCGAGATCGAGCCGGCGCTGGCCGAGTCGCCCGCCGCGTTCACGAATCGCCTCAAGGCCTACTGGTCGGCATGGCGTGGCGAAGCGTCAGAGAGATAATCACGCGTAAAACGCTTTGATCGTCTCAACCACATGCCCGAGCTGTGCTTCGGTCAGCTCGGGGTAGATCGGGATCGAGAGGACCTCCGCGGCGGCCTGCTCGGCAACGGGGAAGTCGCCGGCCTTGTTGCCTAGGTAGCTGAAGCACTTCTGCTCGTGCATGCACAGCGGGTAGTAGATCGCACTGCCGACGCCCGCTTCGCCGAGGTATTTTTGGAGCTCGTCGCGTTGCTGGACGCGTAGCGTGTACTGGTTGTAGATCGATTCGTTGCCGTCGGCGATGATCGGCGTGGTGACCTGTTCGACGCCGGCCAGGTGCTCGTCGTAGAGCGCCGCGTTCTTGCGTCGGCCTTCGTGCCAGTTGTCCAGGTGCTTGAGCTTGATCGAGAGGTAGGCCGCTTGCAGTGTGTCGATGCGGAAGTTGCCGCCGACCTCGTCGTGGTAGTAACGTTCTTGTGCGCCGTGGTTGCGGAGCATGAGCAGGCGTTTGTAGAGGTCTTCGTCCTGGCAGGTGATCAGCCCGCCGTCGCCCGCCCCGCCGAGGTTCTTGGAGGGGAAGAAGCTGAAGCAGCCCATATCGCTCAGTGAGCCGGCGGGCGCACCGTTTTGTTTGGCGCCGATCGACTGGGCCGCGTCTTCGATGACTTTCAGGTCGTGCTTCTCCGCGACGTCCAGGACGGTGTCCATGTCGGCCATCTGCCCGAAGAGGTGGACGGGCATGATCGCACGGGTCTTTTCATTGACCGCTTCTTCAAGCTGCTCAGCATCAAAATTGAAGGTCTTGGGGTCGATGTCGACGAAGACGGGCGTGAGTCCTTGTCGGTGGATCGAGCCGACGGTCGCGAAGAAGGTGAAGGGCGTGGTGATGATCTCGTCTCCGGGCTTGAGGTCCAGGGCCATCATGGCGAGGATCAGCGCGTCGGTCCCGGACGAGCAGCCGACGGCGAACTTGGTGTTGCAGTAGCCCGAGGCCTGGCACTCGAACTCGCCGACCTCCGGGCCGTTGATCATGTACTGGCCGTCGAGGACGCGCTCGACAACGGGCATGATCTCGCTCTTGAGCGCGGCGTACTGGGTCTTGAGGTCAAGCAGCGGGACATCGAGCTTGGTCGGTGGGGTTTTGGTCGTCACAGCGGGTTCCTTGGATGGCTTTCAACACACCAAAGTAGGGGGGGTGTAAGCCCGCGTCAATGCTTGCCGATCGACCGAGCTACGAGAGCTCCCCGGCAAAGTTTTCATCAACAACCATCTGCGCAAATTGTTCCGGCGTCAGCTCCAATCCCTTGTCAAGGGCGACCTGC
>JARFRI010000086.1 GCA_029287335.1 Phycisphaera sp.
AGTCGCGCGATCTCTCACGGGTCCACCGCACGTATGATTGAGACTAAACGCCCGTCTACACTCAGACTCCGACAGGCGTACACCGGACACTACGAATGACTGTAATACGACAATATTTCCTGCCGCTCTTTCTATGCATCCTGCTTTCTGGATGCGCCGCCAATGAGCCGATCGTCCGAGGTGAGAGTAGCTCGGCCTACGGCGTGGGCGGCAGCGCACAACTTTTTCCCGATATGGGCGATTATCATCGCCCGGTCACGACCGACTCCCGCCGTGTTCAACGCTACTTTGATCAAGGCCTCAAATTTATGTACGGCTTCAACCACGACGAGGCCGCCCGCTCCTTCACCCGTGCGACCGAACTCGACCCGCGATGTGCGATGGCTTGGTGGGGCATCGCCTATGCGCAGGGGCCCAACTACAACAGCTCGCATATGAATGACGCGCGTGAGGCCACCGGCTGGCTGGCCATTCAACGAGCGCTAGCCGAACTCGACAACGAAACGCCCATTGAACACGCGCTCGTTACCGCCTCGGCTAAGCGCTACAGCGAACCATTCGTTGCCGACGAACGCTTGTCCGAAGAAGAGAACAAAAAAGCACAAGCCGCCGCGAACCAGGCCAAACGTAAACGCAAGGCCGACTTCGCCGACGCGATGGCCGAGGTCTGGTCCAATCACCCAACCGACCCGGACATCGGCACACTCTACGCCGACGCACTGATGGTCAAAAACCCATGGCGGCTGCAGAAATCTGACGGCAGCCCGGCCCGCGCAGAAACCAAGACGATCACCGAAACACTCGAAACCGTCTTTGCTATTGCCCCCCAGCACCCCGGGGCCAACCACCTGTATATCCACGCCGTCGAAGCCAGCAACGACAAGATGCGCGGCGTCCCCGCGGCCGATCGCCTGAGCACCGCCGTGCCCATCGTGGGCCATCTTGTCCACATGCCCTCGCACCTGTATGTCCAGGTCGGCATGTGGGACCGGGCCGTCGAACAAAACCTCTTGGCGATCAAAGCCGACCGCACGTATCTTAAGAAATCGCCCGCCCAGTACCGTGTCCACGGCTACATCGCCCACAACGGCCACATGCTCGCCTTCGCGGGGATGATGTCCGGCCGAGAGCGCGATGCCATGACCGGCGCGATGCACGCATGGGAAGGCATCCCCAAAGACCTCTTCGACACGATGGGCAAACGCTACGACCGGGCACTGTGCGCGAAGTTTGATGTGCTCAAGCGCTTTGGCCGCTGGGATCAGATCCTTGCCGAGGAAGCGCCGCCGGAAATGCTGTCGCAGACGACCGCCGTCTGGCGCACCTGCCGAGCCGTCGCGTATGCCGCCAAAAAAGACTTCGCCAACGCCGAACTCGAGCACGCCGCGTACAAGGAACTGCTTGCCAAGCGGAAGGGCGACGATTTCATGAAGATCAATGATCTATTTATCGCTGCTGAGATCGCGTTGCACAAAGAGCAGTGGGATGATGCGATCAAGTTGTTAGAGGCGGCGGTGGTGCTGGAGGACAAGGCCCGTTACACCGAGCCGCCGCGCTACCTCCAGCCGATCCGCCACACGCTCGGTGCGGTGTACTTCCGCGCCGGCCGGTACGCCGATGCCGAGCGCATCTACAAAGAGGATTTAAACAACTGGCCTAACAACGGCTGGTCGCTCTACGGCCTGGCCCACAGCCTCAACCGCCAAGGCAAAACGTCCCAAGCCGACGAAGCATTCGCCGCCCACGAAGCCGCATGGGCCAATGCCGACAACCCCCTGCGCACGACTTGCGAGTGTATTCCGAATCTATAAAGACAGAACTATCGCTTACGAGTAATGCTCACTCCACCGACCCTTTGTCGTCCCACCAAACCTGCCACTGCTTGGCCAGGGCGTCAACACGCTCGGGGTGTTGAGCCGCGAGGTTATTCTGCTCGGCCGGGTCGGTGGCGAGGTCGTAGAGTTGCCACTGGCCTTGTTTGCCGCTGCGGACGGCTTTCCAGTTTTGGTCGCGTATCGCATCGCCGCCGAAGCGCCAGTAAAGCGGGCGCGACGCATTAATTGCTTCACCTTTCAGGACAGGGACCAATGAGTGGCCTGGCAGGGTATCGGGGATGTCGCGGCCGGCCAGTTCGAGCAGCGTCGGTGTGAAATCAATCAGGTGCCCGACGTGATCGGTCCACTGCCCCTTTGGCGTTTTACCAGGCCAGTACGCGATCATCGGCGTACGGGTCCCGCCTTCGTATGGCGTCGTTTTATATTTGCGAAACGGCGTGTTACTCGCATTGGCCCAGGGCTTACCCTGCGTCAGGTAACTGGTCGCCTCCCAAGGCAGGCCGGGCTTGATTGTCGAGATGTTCATTGAGTTAGGCTCGGCACCGTTGTCAGACAAAAAGAAAATCACCGTGTTGTCCGCCTTACCGACCGCTTCTAACGTCGCAAGCAGTCGGCCGATGTTGCGGTCCATGCGATCAATCATCGCAACGTATGCCGCCATCCGCAGGTCCCAGGTAATACGATCGCACTCTTTCAGATCAGCCCACGCGTCGATCCCCTCATCGCGTGGCGAGAGTTTTGTATTGGGCGTGTGTACCCCGAGTTCTTTTTGCTTTGCAAACCGCTGCTCGCGCAGCTTGTCCCAGCCGATCGCTCGATACTTACCCAGGTACTTGTTGACATCTTTTTCCGAGACGTGCAGCGGGTAGTGCGGGGCGGTGTAGGCAAGATAGAGAAAGAATGGCTTGTCTTCTTCCTTGTATTCATCGAGGTAGCCGATGGCGAAGTCGGTGAAGGCGTCGGTGGTATAGAAATCTTTATCTTCGGGGGTGTAGGGCTTGAATTCCTGATCATCGATCGCCCATCGGCGAGTACGTTTTTTTGCGGGCTCGGGCTCGCCGGGTCTTGCGTTGCCGGGGTTCCAGAAGTTGCAGCAGCCATCAGTAAGTCCAAAGTACCGGTCAAAGCCGCGCTGGTAGGGGGTTTGGCCCGCGTGCCACTTGCCGGACATGAGCGTGCGGTAGCCCGCCTCGCGCATGCGTGTGCCAAAGGTCTTGCCTTTGTAGGTGACGCTTGCCGACGCGCCGACGTGGTGCCACCAGTGCCCGGTGATAAGTGAAGCGCGGGTGTGCTCGCACTTGGCGTTGTTGTAGA